>JBLHVT010000127.1:0-8263 GCA_047628735.1 Glaciecola sp. | reverse complement strand
ACAGCCGGCCTGCCTGACCAAATCGCCATTGCTCGTCTGAATAGTTATAGTCCGCGGGATAATCCTGAATTGTTCTGTCAGTGAACAGTGATTCAGGCAAGCCGTACCAGTGTTCCATGCTGTCCAAACCCATTCTGGCACTGTCTAGAACATTGATAGAATACACGGAAGTCTGATCATGATGGTTAGATGTTCCCATACCTAACTCTGCGGTGGTCTGATAAATGGCTTTTGTTGCAGCAGGTGTTGCCCCTCTAAGTTTTACACCCTCGGCGCCGCGCCTGTGAACTTCTCTTACCCAAGCGCTGGCCTCAATTGCGCTGGTCACACTGCTGCCCGGAAACATGGCATGGACAATGATTCGTGGCGCCGTAATTTCGCCCGCTTCGCTTCGATTACGATGCTCCACTGTCCAGTCTAAACCCATGCCAGAGCCAACCTCGCGAACGGTTGTAATACCGTGCGCTAGCCACAGCTTAAACACATATTCTGGAGGCGTTATTGGCCCGGTCAATCCTTGACCGGTATTGCCAATGTGAGTGTGCGAGTCGATAAAACCAGGCAGCGCATACATACCACTGGCATCAATCACCCTAGCGTTGGCTATCTGAGGAGGCACAGAACTAATAGATTGAATCCTGTCCTGTTTAATAACAATAGATACTGGACCGCGTGGCGGCGCACCTTCACCGCTAACTAACATTACATTCTCAATAATCAGGCTATCAAATGGCCCCTCGCCACGCTGACGGTCCGGGGCAGAATCTGGAATTAAAATTCCATTACGAATCGCGCGTGTTGCCGACTCCTCTCCTGGAACAGCCGAAGACTGAGCATTGCTTTCCAAAGCTAACACCGTTAATAGCAGCAAAGAGACTAATTTTTTTTTCATAGTTAGGTTCCAGTAGCTAAGGCGCATAGATTAGTCCTTTTATTCTTTTGGTTTACAATTTTCTGATAGTCACGACTTTCTTGAATCGAGCCTTTCTTAAATTCCGATTTGCTTAGTTAGCGATTGACTCAAATGACGCCTAATCTGTTTCCAGTTTATTCACATTAGCTGAACTGCTGCCATTTATCTTGCATGGCTTCAAAGGCTTTATAAAGTGGCTCCGTATCAGCATCCTCAACTATTTCAAGAGCAAGGGCTGCGGCCTCAAGGGTAGAAAGCCCGCCGGCTTCAGACCCTTTACGTATTCGATAACGACTTTTAAAACCCGCCTCCAGTCTAAACACCGCTAGAGTCCATAGCCATGGGTTGAGCTGCCACATTTTTTTTGCTTTGCGCCAAGTGCCATCTATTAGGATAAGTGTGTGAATAATATTGGACGCAGGCTCTAAATTTTCAGAGAGAATAGTACTCTCTGGCGAAGGGAACAGCACCGCGACTCTTGCGCCGGCCGACTCTGCGTCAACAAGTCGCTGTTTAATTTGCTCAAAATCGGCAGCTCTCTCACCAACAACCACTTTTGCATCGGGAACAACAAGTGATATTAACCTGACGGTATTTTTAGCCCTGTTCTTCTCAGAAGGGTGTTGCAGGATAATAATTTCAACATCGACAGCCATCTGGGTAATTACGCTGCAAACACAGACAACCACTGGGTACTGGCAAGCTGAGCAAATTTTACGTTCTGTCATATCAAGACCACCCTCTTGCTGAGCTCATTTGTTAACCTATTTGACGTAACTATTTGGCCCACGTGCTTGACTCAACTGTTCAATTTGACTCTCTGACTGAATTACCGCGCAGCGGTTGAATCATTTTCAAAGAACTCAGTAATTGATAACGATTCAAGATCAAAACACACAAAGCCTTGTTTAGAAACGCTTGTGAACCTGCTGAACACACAATCGTGATCATTAATCTGATTTTGGATCTCCTGCGATACCCCATTTCGAAGCGCGAACTCTCTTCTAAAACGAGACCTTTCGATATAGGAATCTGTCACCAGAGGCAGATAGTTCGACGTATACCCGAAAAGCGGCTCACCGCTTAATTGGTTCCCAGTAGATAAAGACATTGCCTCCTGATCATCCTGCGGAAGTTCTATGTAAACCAGCTTTGGGTAGGGTCCAGAGAACTGCTCTAAACTTTCCATCGTGTTGCCGTAGGAAGCGAATTCCCGAGCGTTTAGGCTAAATATCGAATCATACTCAATTGCCAACACCACTGGCCTTTCATTATAAACTACCCAAACCCCGCCACCGAGACAGACTATTTGAAAAATGGCGATGCAGCTCAGATCAAACGTTAAACTGGGTTTGCCTGCCCTATAAACGACAAGGGTCAGCAGTGGTCCTAGCACCAAATCCACAGCGATCACGATTCGCAAGCCTTCCCAGCCGCCAGAGATATCAAACAAAAGGCCCGGGTACCAAACCAATAGAATGATCACTAGCAAAACTGCGAAAACCGCTAAACTTAGTGCAAAATGGATAAGAAACGCGCTGAATTTAGTCACTCGAGCACCTGCGCAACAATTGTTTACTGAAAACGTTAGTATCTTCCTGCAACTAACCCCCTCAGCACAAGCACTCAAAGCCTCAGTGTCTGCCCATACCATCTGATATATCAGCCTGACTTTACACTATGGCTCTTTTAGCTATTCTCACTTATCCTATCTAGCTTTGGATAGGCCGTCGTAGATGTTGACTGCCGTTACTACTCATCAGTACAGGAGACGAACATGATTTACAGCTTGGGGGAAAATAAAGTCGATATTCGCGGTGCAGATTATTTTGTGGCCGACAACGCTACAGTAATAGGGTTAGTTGCCCTAGAAAACAACGCCAGCGTTTGGTTCAATGCTGTAATTCGAGGCGATAATGAACTTATTACGATTGGCGAGAATTCAAATATACAAGACGGCGCAGTGCTCCACACCGATCCAGGTGTCCCTCTTACTGTTGGCAAAAATGTCACAGTTGGCCACAAAGTTATGCTGCATGGGTGCACTATCGGTGACAACTCGCTCATAGGAATTAATTCAGTCATCCTAAACGGCGCCAAGATCGGCAAGAACTGCCTAATTGGCGCAAACTCTCTCATCTCAGAGGGTAAAGAAATTCCCGATGGCTCCCTGGTAATGGGCTCTCCAGGAAAGGTGGTAAGGACTCTGTCTGGCCAGCAGCAAGAAGCTTTGCTGCTAAGCGCTGACACCTATGTTAAAAATTTCAAACGCTTTAAGAAAGAATTACAGCAGGACCCTAGATAATCGGCAGACCTTATCAGCAGGCCGTCTCGGCTCGTCTTATCAACAACTGGCCTCCTAAAACCCGTAGCGTTCCTCTTTTATTTCTTCGCAATAGCCCTCTTTCAATTCTAAAGGAGTCTGAAGGGATATTGCTGACCGTTTGGTTCGCGCACGCATCCTATTGGTTCGGTTTTGTTTTTTATGGAACCATCTTGGCGCAGTTTTTTTTAAATGGTCTTTAACAGCGCAAATAACTGAAGCTAATTAAAAACTTTCTTACTCATTTTTTCGTTTTGTTGCTTACCATTATGGGTTTTCCCCCTCTCTAGCAATTTAAATTTAGATATGTGGATTTAAACTTGCCTTAGTCCACTTTTTTCACAAAAAGTTTCATTCTTTTAACTTGTTGTTATTGATAGACAAATTTAAAAAACGAAAAATCACAACAATTTAAGCTCACTACCTCCCCACAAATACCCTTGTATTACCGAGGTTTAATTAAAGACCGGTGAATTTCTGTTGGCACGATTAATGCTATTTCCGCTTGAGCATATTTTTAATTCATAATTCTTTTACGTTGATTTTGATGGGGCACTTTTATATGGGTATTTCGAACAATATGAAACTACGGACCTGCACAGCGCTTGCTGGTTTTGCAAGCTCGCTTTTATTCACAGGTATAGCACAAGCACAGTCCACCGCGCCTGAGGGCAGCAATATCGAATCGGTCGTCGTAACCGGCTCACGTATTGTAAGAGACGGCTACAATGCACCTACACCTGTTTCTGTGTTGTCTGAAGATGATATTGATGCCGAAGCAGCTGGCAGCGTTGCTGAATTCGCAATGACTTTACCTTCTATTCAAGGCAGTACCACTGCAACCACTAACTCAGGTTCTTTAAGTAGTGGCCAATCGGGTATTGCAGCTCTTAATCTGCGTGCACTAGGCACTGGCCGTACTTTGGTGCTATTTGATGGTCAGCGCTCAGTTGCTTCTTCATCAGTAGGTCAGGTTGATACCAATACATTCCCTCAGTCCTTAGTTAAGAGCATTGAAGTAGTATCTGGCGGCGCATCATCAGTTTATGGTTCTGATGCAATTGCAGGTGTTGTGAATTTCATTCTCGACAAAGAATACACAGGTGTAAAAACTGCCATTGAATATGGAGAAGTCAATGAATACGGCGCCGGTAATGAGCGATTTGAGTTTACCGCAGGTACCGATTTTGCGGATGGTCAAGGCCATCTACTTTTTAGTGCCGAGTATTATGACCAAGAAGGCATTCGCGATACCGATGCTGACTGGCAGCTAGACGGTAATGTCGGCATCGTTAATCCTGACAAGAGTGCAGGGGCACCTTACTTCCTTGTAGCTTCGGACATAGGTAGCAGCAACTATACTCCAGGTGGCTTGATAGTCGATGGGCCACTGCGAGGAACCTTTTTTGGTGATGGCGGTGACATTGGCCAACTGAATTTCGGTGAAGTATCCAACGCGTGGATGGTTGGTGGTGACTGGCGTTATGCCCAGTCTTCAATGCTTGGTACTAATTCCTTACAGGCTGACTCAACACGTCAAAGTGTATTCGGCCGAGCCAGCTGGGAATTAACGCCTGATATAGAAGTGTTTGCTCAGGGTTCTTGGGCTGGCTATGAAGGCGACAGCGACTACATTCGCCCAACAGACCGTAACCGTACAATCCAAATAGACAACGCGTTCTTACCTCAAACTATCCGTGATCAGATGGTTACTGAAGGCCTTACCAGTTTCAAATTGAGTAGTGCGCGCCAAGATATGCCTTTGGCTGGTGCCAATAACCAACGCAACACTTCTCGTTTCGTTTTAGGTGCCGAAGGTGGATTCGACATGTCCGGCCATGCATTCACTTGGGACACCTACTACCAAAAAGGAATAACTCAAACCGATGAACACCAAAATCCTGTTTGGAATTTTGCCAACCTAAGCGCAGCATCTGATGCGGTTGTTGGTGCCGGTGGAGAAATCGTTTGTCGCTCAGATGTTGCCGGTTGTGTACCACTTAACTCCTTTGGTGTTGGAGTCGCTAGCCCAGAAGCCTTGGCTTTTGTTCTTGGACGGCCACGTCGAGAGCAGGATTTCACTCAGGATGTTGTTGCCTTTAATATCAGAAACTCTGATTTCGAAGGTTGGGCCGGCCCTATAGGTTTAGCCGCAGGATTCGAATGGCGTAGAGATGAGATAGAAGGTTTCGTTGATCCCAAATACACAAGCGGTTGGAAATACGGTAACTATAAAGTCACAACAGGCGACCAAAATGTAGCCGAAGCTTACATTGAGGCGGTTGTGCCTTTGATGACTGGCTTAGAATTCAGCGGTGCAGTACGCCGCACTGATTACAGTAATTCTGGCGGTGTAAACACTTGGAAAGCCGGTATTACTTATTCACCAATTGATGACATTACTTTTCGGGTTACTCAATCTCATGATATCCGAGCCCCAAACTTAAGTGAGCTTTTTGATGCGGGAACTGCGCGCAGTAACTCGGTTGATATTGGCGGAGCATCAGTTCCGTTCATTCAAAATCTTCAAGGCACACCTACGGTTGGTCCGGAGGAAGCTGATGCTTTTGGTGTTGGTTTAGTACTTCAACCACGTTTCCTGCCAGGATTTGCAATGTCTATTGACTACTATGACATCGAAGTTGATGGTGTTATCGGTTTCCTCAGTGCTGAAGACGTGGCAAACGCCTGTTACCTATTCAACGTGCAGAGTAATTGTAACCAATTGAATTTCAACGCAGATGGCGTGCTTCAGACTATTGATCTGAAATACGAAAACCTGACTGGGTTGATATCTGAAGGTATAGACCTTGAAGCCAGCTACAGCATGGAGTTGGGCGCCGGCGAATTGGCCCTACGCTACATGACTACACACTACATGAGCAACGCCACTGATAACGGCGTTACTGTTCGGGAACGAGCTGGAGAAAATTCTAGCAGCACACCTGACTTCGTTCATCGCGGCACTGCGCGCTACACCATGAACGATTTCTCTTTCACCCTTACAGCCCGTGGGCATAGTGATGGTGTTGTAGATAATCGCTGGATTGAATGTAACGGCAACTGTCCTGTTTCAACCAATACTGCCAACCGAACCATCAATGACAATTCTATCGACGGTCAGTTTTTCTTCGATGGCTATGGTTCATACAATATGGAGTTTGGTGGTGGTCAAGCTGAGCTATTCTTGTCAGTTAAGAACCTATTCGATACTGATCCAGAGTTTGTTCCCTTCCCATTGTCACAGGGCAGCGAAAACCGCCCTGCTTACCAGCAAGCTAACCGCAACCTGAGTGATGTAATGGGCAGAAACTTCCGCGTAGGTATGCGCTACGAGTTCTAACAGTTATTTAGACAGTTTAATAATTGTTAATTTTTTTAGTAGCACGGAGTTAAAAGTACTAATAAGTAGTACTTAAATAGCAGTATCTGGAGTATTGAGTGCAGCAGTTTTTGCTGCACTCAACCTCTTCAGCATTCAACCTCTACATTTAATCTCGATAATTAATCATAAAATTTAGTCCCAACAACAGCCCCAACTTTCGTCTGTGGCTACCTCCCTTAGAAAAAACCTCTGCACATAAAATAAATTAGGAGCAACCCTCCAATGATCAACCGGTCTCATAAAAGGTCATCTCAAATAGCCGTTTCGACTGCTGCACTTTTTTTGACTTCAATAATTTACATCCAAGTCCTAGCAGCTGACTATTCAGATGAACAGCGAGACGCTATTAAACAAGAGCTGATGGCTGCCATCGATGACAAAGCCAAACTCGCACAGGTCATGAACGATATGATTTTTAGCTTTGGCGAGCTAGGCTTTCAAGAATTTGAAACATCTAACTACCTAACCACAATGCTAAGTGAAAACGGCTTTGAAGTGGCGCAAGGCATCTCCGGCATCCCAACCGCGTGGATGGCCAGCTGGGGCGAAGGAGAACCTGTAATTGCCTTAGGATCTGACATTGATGGCATTCCGAAAGCCTCGCAAAAACCTGGCGTTGCATACCGAGATCCAATTATCGAAGGGGCGCCGGGCCATGGTGAGGGTCACAACTCAGGCCAGGTCGTAAACATAATTGCAGCGCTCACGGTAAAGGAGTTCATGGAAGAAAATGACTTAACCGGCACTATCAAAATCTGGCCAGGAGTTGCTGAAGAACAGCTTGGAACCAAAGCCTACTATGTTCGTGACGGCTACTTTAAAGACGTAGACGCTGTCTTGTTCTCCCACGTATCTAATCGCTTAGGTACTCGCTGGGGTAGCGGCCGCGGCAATGGCTTGATTTCTGTACAGTATAATTTTGAGGGCGAAAGCGCTCATTGCGCTGGTTCGCCTTGGCGCGGGAAAAGTGCCGCTGACGCAATTGCACTGATGGATGTCGGCATGAATTTTCGCCGCGAGCATTTGCGCTTATCACAGCGCACGCATTCGGTGGTGGTAGACGGTGGCGATCAGCCTAACGTGGTGCCTTCCAAAGCCAGCGTTTGGTACTTCTTTCGAGAAACTGACTATGAACACATAAAAGAGTTATGGGATATTGGTGACGCTATGGCTCAAGGCGCCGCCTTGATGAGCAACACCACTTGGAGTTCCACGGTTTTAGGCAGCGCGTATCCAGGCCACTTTAACAAAGCTATAGCGCAGCGCGCTTACGAGCACGCCCAAATAGTCGGCATGCCCAACTGGTCGGAGAATGATTTGACGCTAGCCAAGGCCGTGCAGGCTGAGCTGGGAGTGCCCCAAGAAGGCTTGAACACTGTCTTGCAAGAGCTAACTGATCCACCGGATCCGGCAAAAAACACCGGCGGCGGCTCTGATGATATTGGAGATATCTCTTGGTAGGTTCCGACAATCGTTTAAGGCTACCCGTCAAACATACCTAACCTGCCTGGTCACAGCTGGATGAACTCCATTGCCATGGCAACACCTATTGCGCACAAGGGCATTGTGGCTGGCGCCAAAGTACAGGCTATGACTCTGTTTGATCTCATCACTGACGATGAGCTTTTGGAAAACGCTTGGG
>JBLHVT010000126.1:0-8422 GCA_047628735.1 Glaciecola sp. | reverse complement strand
GGCGACGCTAGAAGCACACTCGAACATAAACCACTTCAAGTCTAAAAACACACTTGAAGATAAACCACTTCAAGTCTAAAAACACACTTGAAGATAAACCACTTCAAGTCTAAGAACACACTTGAAGATAAACCACTTCAAGTCTAAGAACACACTTGAAGATAAACCGCTTCAAGTCTAAGCACACACTTGAAGATAAACCACTTCAAGTCTAAGAACACACTTGAAGATAAACCACTTCAAGTCTAAGCACACACTTGAAGATAAACCACTTCAAGTCTAAGCGCGCACTTGCAGATTAATTTCTTCGAGAATCATCCAGTTACCACTGTCGTTGCCAAGCACTAGTTTCTTTTTGGTGGAGTCGCTATAGGTTGGCGACTCATAGTCCAGCCAGAAGTGAATTTCTATGGAATTTGCTGACTCTTTAATAATTTCATAATCACTTAAAGTTAAACGAATCCATTGTGCATTACCGATAACCCGCGTTCGACTGGCTCGCCAGCGCGCTACGCTACTATTATCGCGGGGTTCAAATTCTGGGGAATAACTAGCAAAATAACCCTCTAGGCTTTGCTGCTGCCATGCAGAAACCCAGCTGTCCACACGCGCTCGTACCGTGGCATCGGCAGACCCCACTTGATCAGGCTGAGTGGTGTCGCTGGTAACGGGCGCGGCTTGAATCAACTGCTCAGCTTGCTCCCGTGTTTGAGCCTCTCGCCGCTCCTCTGACTTTTCCTCAACCAGTTTCACTGCGCCTGTCTCGATCACATCATCAATCGCCACTCGCGAATTTACGGATACATCTTCATCAGCTAAAACAGGCGCATCAAAAGCTAGATCAGAATCGGAAACGCGCTCTTCATCGTCTATCGAAAAAATTGAAGCTGGACGCAATATGGAAGGGATGCTCTGAGCAAGAGCCGGTTCGAGTATTGGATTACTAGCCGTCTGTTCCGTCGACAAAGAGACAACTCCTGAACCCGCTTCAATAACATCGTTAGTTTCAATCTGAGAAGTCGACGTAGAGATAGAGCCGGACCTAGCAGAAAATGGTGAGTCAATATTCGTTGATACAAGCGAAGCTTGATCGAGAGGAACATCGTTGTCTTCACTATTAATTATCGAGAACATAAACCCCATCGCAGCAATGGTAAAGACAGCAGCGATCGGGCCCAGTACGTTCAACTGACTTACACTAAAAGAGTCAGCGCTAGTCAATCCCTGCTGAATATCAGAATCATTTATTTGCTCAGCCAGCTCAAGCTTGGTAATCACATTTTGGTTAGAGTTACCAACAGCAGATTGAACGGCCAACTCAACTAGTAAAGTTGCAGGTCCAGGATAGCCTTTGCTAGAGCGATAGAGTAAACCTAATGCGTCTTTTGAAAGCTGCAAGCCTGGCAAACCTTTTTGCGCGACGTAGCTTAAAAAGAATCGCGACAGTGTCTCTTTATCCATTGGTTTAAGCAGATATTTAAGCGATACATTGCGAAGCAGCGAGCTAAGTTCTTTCTTGTTCAATAACCGTGTATCCAACTCCTGCTCGCCACACAGTAGGACGTTTAGCACCCGCTTAGAACTTGCTTGAATTTCAGCCATCCTATAAATTTCTAACAGGGTAATATCTGATAGCTGATGGGCGTCGTCGAAAATAAGCAGCTTGGGCTTTTCGAAATTGGTTAACAATGCGTCTTGCAATTGCTTAGCGACGTTATTAACATTTGGTAGACTGAATTTTTGCGCAAGCACGCGGTGCAGCATCTCAGGCGATTCAATTGGGTAATCAATATAGACAACGTCGTGACCCTTGCGCCTTAAATAAAGTGTCAAGGTTTCGCAAAGAGCGCTTTTACCCGATTTAGCACTTCCCATAAGCTGGACAAAGGCTTCTGCTTTAGTTAAGTCATGGCAAAGACTTTGCAGCAATTGTAAATACTGGCCATCGCTAAAGTAAAAAGATCGTTGTCGCATTTGCCCTACCTAAACCTGCTCTAATTTTTGAGTATGAGTTGATCAACTCGCAGTGCTCTGTTTATTTGTCCTTAATGTGGTACTCGATATTAGACAATATCCCGCGCAGGATATTCATTTCCATAACGTCGATTCTAATTCGACTAAACAACCTTCTCATACGCTGCATGAGTTGCCTAGGGTTTTCAGGATCATGGAACTTGATCTTTGTCATGACCTGCTCGAGATGCTCGTAGAAGTGCTCCACCTGCTCTCCGGTAGCTTTCTCCTGATCCCAAAACTCGTCTTCTGCTAAAGCAGCCATGCCATCTAGCGAGGCATCATACTTAAACACCTCATAGCAAATCACCATCACCGCAGCCGCCAAATTGAGCGAGCTACAGTCTGGATTGGTCGGGATTTGAACATGAAAGTTGCACAGCTGGAGCTCGTCATTATCAAGCCCAGAGTCTTCGCGGCCGAAAACCAATGCCGTTTTGCCACCAGCGGATTCTTGTACAATTTTTTGAGCACAGGATTCTGGGGTCACCATCGGCCACGGGATTTTTCGTGATCTGGCGCTGGTGCCAATAACCAGGCTACAGTCTGCTATAGCCTCCTCCAATGTATCGACAACAATCGCATTCTCGATCACGTCTAGTGCCGAGGCAGCTCTCCCTCTGGCGACACCGCTGGGGAAATCCTCTGGCTGGACTAATACTAATTGCATCATGCCCATATTTTTCATTGCTCTCGCTGCGGCACCTATATTGCCTGGGTGAGAGGTGTTAACTAGGACTATTTTAATGTTCTCGGGATTTTGCATTTCACTCTTACTTCTGTAATCAATGAGGGCCGGATTATAGCAGCATAAAAGCAAAGCTATTGACCATCTGAGCCCACTAAAGAATCAGCACAAGTATCCGCTTTTAGAGTGCTCCAATTCTTTGCTATCATTAGCCCTTAGCAGCCACTGCTGCCCCGTTCTTTTACAAATTATCAGGAAATACCATGCATGCACTAGCAAATATTGCGCTGCGCGCGGCAAATGATGCCGGAGAAGCCCTAGCCCACGCCAGTGAGCGATTAGATCGCATTACAATTATTGACAACAATCCTGATAGTTTCCTTACCAGTCTCGATGAAAATGCGGACAAAACCGTTCGCTATCACATCGAGAAAGCCTTCCCTAGCCATAGCATTAACTCTAGAGTGTCTGGAGTTAAGAAAGGGCAGGAGAAATCTACGGTCTGGCTAATAGATGCACTCGTGGGCGGACAAAACCTCGCGGTGGGCTATCCAGCCTACGGAGTATCGGTTGCCGTTGAAATCAACGGCGTCGTTACCCATGCCGTATTTGTAAATCCAGGACTGCGCGAAGAGATCGTCGCCAGTCGCGGCAAAGGCGCGCAGCTCAACTCCAGACGTATCCGAGTTAATTCAGACCCCCACTTCGGCAGTTCATTATTTGGCTATAGCTGCAGCCCCGACTTCATTGACTCTCAGCTAGCCATGCAAAAAGCTGTTGCAGCACAAGGCGGTAGTGCACGCATCTCAGGGGTACCGGAGATTGACTTAATCAATGCAGCTAGCGGGCGTCTTGACGGTGGCTGGTCAAATCAACGAGACAGTCATTCAATGGCAGCGGCGCTTTTGATTCTTCAAGAAGCTGGCGGCCTAATTGGCAGCGAAACCGGCAATCCAAGGCTAAGTGACGGCAAAGAGATAGTTTACGGTGGCCCTAGCGTGTTCAAGCAATTAACTAAGATACGAGCTAATCTAAAATAACTTGAAGAGATAGGCGTAGTTTGAGGTGAGCTTGGAATAACTGAGCTCAGATGCAGATTGTTAAACAGTTAGTCGAGCAAAATCTCTTTAACTACCGCGCAGACTATTACCAATTGCCGCGACAGGATGATTATGGCTTGGGGCAGTTTAACTATCGCCTATGCCATCAGTGCTGTAATGTTGAGAGTATACAAAACACTCACAGTACACCCGCTCAAGCTCCATCAGTGCTATCGAAATTTAGCAGGTATCCAATTTAGATGTCGTCCAAGGTTAATAAGAAAGTAAGTAAACACAACGACCTAACAGAAGGATCGATTCAAAAATCATTAGTACGCATGACTATGCCGATGGTCATCGGCATGTTGATGCTATTCACGTTTAGTTTGGTCGACACCCTTTTCATAAGCTTTCTTGGAACTGAATCTCTCTCCGCCATCAGCTTCACCTTCCCTGTAACTTTCACTATTATGAGCTTAGCGATAGGCTTAGGTATAGGTGCGTCGGCGGTAGTCGGTAAATGTCTAGGCAGTGCAGAACTTGAAAAAGCCAAACAAGCAGCGACCGTCATCAACTATATATCTTTTGGGCTCGCTGTAATAACCGTAGGGATTTGCTGGTTCTTCATGGAAGGCCTATTCGGACTCATGGGCGCCAGCGAGGCATTAATGCTGCCGATTCGCGAATACATGGATGTTTGGTTTCTTGGCAGTGTGCTGGTGGTCTGCATCATGACTGGCAACAGTGTCCTGCGCGCGACCGGAGACACTAAAACTCCCAGCATTATTATGGCCGCAGCCGGACTAATCAATGCGATTTTAGATCCGCTCCTCATCTTCGGATACGGCCCTTTCCCTGAGTTAGGCATTCAAGGCGCTGCTTGGGCTACGGTTGCAGCCTGGACTATCGGCTTCGTGTATTTAATGTATTTGCTTGCTTATAAACTAGAGTTAATCAGCAGAACCTTACCTAGCCGCGCAGTGATGATGTCATCGGGTAGAGACATGCTTAGAATAGGCATTCCCGCCGCTGGCGCCAATATGATGACACCTGTGGCCGCCGGCATTATGACTGCTATTGCTGCCAGCTATGGCAATACTGTTGTAGCAGCCTTCGGCGTTGGGGCTAGGCTCGAACCCATTGCCACTCTAATTATACTTGCAATGTCGTCATCCCTGCCGCCGCTGGTAAGCCAGAATTTCGGCGCTAATCGAGTCGACCGAATTGAACAAGCTTATACTATGTCACTGCGCTTTCTTTTGGTTTGGCAGCTGTTTGTGTATGCCTTATTGGGATTAGGAGCAGGTGTTATTGCATCAATTTTTTCTGATGACCCAGAGGTAATTGGCACGATCAAATTATTTTTGTGGATCATGCCCTTAGGATATGGTTTTCAAGGGGTAATCATTCTTACCAACTCTTCTCTAAATGCTCTACATAAGCCACTGTCTGCGCTATACCTCAGTTTGGGGCGCTTTTTCATTTTTTACGTCCCACTAGCTTATTTTGGCAGTCAAGCTTTTGGACTCACCGGTTTCTTCTTTGGCGCGGTGCTTGGCAACTTCCTCATGGCCATGATCTCTTGGCGCACTTTTCATCGCGCCCTCGACGGAGAAAATGAATTATTGGCTAGCACTTCATAGCCGAGACATTCCGGCCCAACAAACCTTCTATCCTTCCTCAAAAAAAGCAAAAAAAAGCCGAATCGATTGATCGACTCGGCTTTTATTCTCGCTAACGCTCGCGGCTCTGTATTTTAAATACGATTCGGCGCTTTACTTCAACGTTCTGCAAACCTGCTATAGGCGAACTGTGGGCGCGTCTGCAACAAGAGAGAAACTTTTATCATTAACAGTAGCTGGCGCATCAGACTCATCGTCACTGTAAGTTAAGCGATTATTCGATATCTGAAATGCAAGCATCTCTTGGCAAATTTCATTGTACTCTTGCGCATTGAGCAGTTCAGGCATTTCTTTCATGTTAAGAGTGAAGACTTTGTCATTAACCGCTGATAAATAGTGGAGATTCTTTTTATCTACGTCTAATAGGCCTTCTTTTTTCGCCATCTCATAAAGCGGTGTGCCGCGCAAAGGAATGTAAGGAAAGAAGAAAAAATGTTCAGGCGATATCAATTTATTGAGCTTCAGAGTTTCGCGCATATTCGCTGCAGTTTCTAAAGGAGCTCCTACAATATTAAACGTTAGACGATTAATACCAGCACGCTTGCAGTTTTCGGCCGCAGCAATTACCTGCTCGTTCTTCATTTTCCGGCCCAGAAACTTCGACCTGTATTCCTCGTCGCCGCTTTCAATTCCGAACCAAATAGTATGACAGCCAGCTTCTGCGGCAAGTTTGCAGAAGTCTTCGCCCATTACCTCCACACGAGAATTAATTGAGAAAGGCAAATGTAATTGTTCTTTGTAGAGTGCAAAAAAGGCACGTACAAATTTTAAGTTTGATAAGAATAGCTCATCCCAAAATTCAAAATAACCAACATTGTATTTGTCGCGCAAGCGGATAAGTTCATCCACCATATCCTGTGGATCATATTTGCGTAAGAAGGTTTTCTTAACCTTCCAGCCTTCCAGCAGCGGCGTATTACAGCAATAAGTACAGCGATACGGACAGCCGCGACCTGTCATCACTGGCAATACGAGTTTCCCCTTTGGCCCAAAAATAGAGGAGTTCACGTCGTTAAAACCGTCTTCCTTAGAAAACACATCGTAGTCAGGAAAAGGCAGTGCGGCTAAATCGCCGATCTGATGAGGCTCAGACTCATAGACTTCACCGTCAATTAGCTTTTCCCACATGCCATCGGCCGGGCCATCTTTGGTGCCGCGTAAATGCTGAACTAAGTTTCCAGTGGCATATTCACCGTCCCCCACACAAATGTAATCAACATTGGGGTTCGCTATAGTTTCTTTTTGAGAAAGCATAGCTTGGTAACCGCCAATGCAAACAGGCAAGTCCGGACAAAGTTTCTTAATTTCTTCAAAGTAAGGCTCCATTTGATACCAATGTGGGCTCATTACTGAAAATGCGATTAAGTCCGCGCCACTTTCCTGAATGCTTTTAGCGTAATTTTCAGGCGAATAAAAATCGGCATCGCGCAGAATTAAAATAGGCAGCAGAGAAACCTCTACCGACGGAAAATCTCTTTTGAGGTAGGCAGAAATACACGCGATTGGCATCGCTATTTCATTTCCATCCGGACTATAAAAAGAGAAAACAACTTTTAACTTTTCGCCTTTTTTAGAACCGAACCATTTCGATTTAGCCTGCGGATAAATTGGCCGCTCAGTGCTTATGGCTATTACATCAGCCTTAGAATTCATGAATTAACCTTTAATTTTCTTGAGTACCTTAATTTAAGCATTTGCCAAACTAAAGAAATCAAACAATAGTGAATTTACGTAACAAGCCCACTAATTTAGAATTGTATGCCACCGCTCAAGCACATCGACAGCAAAGGGCAAAAGTATATCATCAAATTGAACTTTATATCATCGAGAAAATAACTCGAAATCCCTTATAAACCTTGTGGTTACTGATTGTTTTCACCTGCGCCTTGTTCACAGATGCATTGCTTTCCTCTATCCTTATCTAACTTATAACACACCACTATGATACTTATGTGTCACTGTTAATGGAGCGATTTAGATCACATGAATGCATTAGAAGCGCTTCACACTAGAACTTCCTGTTCCCGCCTCACGCAGCCAGCACCCAACTCAACCCAGTTGGACAATATCTATAAAGCGGCAATGCGTGCCGCAGACCATGCACTGCTCACGCCATGGCGTTTTTTGTGCATTCGTGGGCCATCTCTGGATAAACTCGGCGATCTGTTTGTTAGCGCAGCAACCGGCGCTGACCCAACATTAAGCGACGCTAAACTAGCGAGTATCCGCCTCAAGCCGCGCAGGGCACCACTAATTATCGTCGTTATCGTCAAACACCAAGACCATCCAAAGGTGCCCGCTATAGAAATGGATCTGTCGGCTGCGGCTGCGGCGCAAAACATGTTGCTCGCAGCACATGCTCAAGATCTTGGCGGCATGTGGCGAACCGGTTCCATGGCTTACAGCCAAACGGTTAAACAAGGCTTGGGACTAGCCAATAATGAGAATATCACTGGCTTTCTTTACCTTGGCAGCAGATCTGTCCCGCCCCGCAAGCTTAACCAGCCTTTGTTAACCGACTACTTCGTGGATTGGTAACGCTAGATTAGCGCTATTGGGTCGGCGATGCTGGCTTGGTACTACTGGATAGATAGCAGATCGAATAACTTTATTTTGTTATATATGCGGCACCGAGTTGCAAAACTTGATACCGCCATTGTCCCGGATGGGAGAATGGCGGCGCCTGCAGTGGGGACCTACATTGCAATTGCAGCCTTAGCTGCAAAACTTCATCAGCCATTTGTTTAATAGCTGCACGAGCGAGCAGACTTTGCCGCAGAGAAAGACAAAGCAAATTTTTTTGGCCCTGGGCCCAACGCCTTCGCTAAAAAAAACAATTCGCAAGCCAATAGCAAAGCTGGCAGATTTGTTCGGAGTAAGCCATGATTTGGAAAAGCCAGCGGCTAAACCTGCAGCAACTCAGTCCAATCCTGAAAAAGCATTTAGAGCAATGCAATCGGCTTTTCAGCAACAACTAGCTTAGCAAACATGAGTTTGGC
>JBLHVT010000125.1:0-8580 GCA_047628735.1 Glaciecola sp. | reverse complement strand
CTGATACTGATACTGTTGATGGGTGCGGGCGTGGTTTGGCTCTTTTCGTCAAAGGCCTCTGAGCCCGCGAATGATGGTGTAGGGATACTGGTCGCTGAGGCATTGCCTATTCTATCGATCGCCGTGCTGCCGCTGGATAATTACTCGGGCGATCCCGGCCAGGACTATCTTGCCGAGGGCATGACGGACCAATTGACGGCGGAACTGGCGATGATCAGCAGTTTGCGCGTGATTTCACGGGGTTCAACCACGCAATTTAAAGGCAAGCAACGGGCGCCAACGCCTGATATTGCAAGAATACTTAATTTAGTGCTTAGCGTTTTTTCAAAGTCTGAGATAGCAATACACGATTTACTTCGCTAAGGATTATTGAGAAGTTACTTTCAAAGTATTTTTTCCCTAAAATATAGTTTATTTAAATGATTGTTCCTAAATAGAGCTGAGAATATTAACCAAATATAAAAGGCATGCAGGCACCATCTGATATTAACGATAACGCTTTTAGATACTATGTAATGAATGCATCGCTGCTTAGTTATAACGAATTAATCAGACAGTTTTCCAGCACTCATGCTGATATCGCTGTATTCAACAGCTTAGGCGACATAGTGCGTCAAGGACAACTGCCAGATTCCCCTGAATTACTTACGCATTATCTAGAAATAGGGCGTTGCTATGCTGCCAATAAATCTAAAAGCTTACAAATAGAAATTTATACATCTACTTTAGATACATTGTTAGACACAATATGTGATGACTGTATTGCTTTACAGTGGCGTCAATTATGTCTAGATAATTGTTATCGTCCTTTATCAATATTAGAAACATTATTGACTAGTGATCAAGAAAAAAGTCATTTACAACAGCAGTATTATAAGTTGAGTGCTCTGAGTCATTATTTTTGTGACTGATTAAATAGTATTTTTATCGATGATTAAATAGTATTTTTAACGCTATAGTCTGAACCGAATATTTTAACTTCATAATAGAGATCGCTATGTCGAAGATACGAATTGAAAAAGACAGTATGGGTGAGGTTAATGTGCCTATCAATGCACTCTATGGTGCGCAAACTCAACGAGCAGTTAATAATTTTGCTATTAGTGGGCAAAATATGCCCTCAGTATTTATCAGCGCTTTAATTACCTTGAAACTTGCGGCAGCCCAAGCAAATGAAAAGCTAGAATGCCTGTCTACTGCCAAAGCGAGTGCAATAGTAGATGCTTGCCGGACCTTATTAGGAAGCGATGACTTTATGGTGCATTTTCCTGTAGATGTTTTTCAAACCGGCTCGGGTACTAGTTCAAACATGAATGCTAATGAAGTTATTGCGAGATTAGCCACACAACAATCGGGTATAAATATCGACCCAAATGATGATGTTAATTTTGGTCAAAGCAGCAATGATGTTATACCCAGTACGATACATATTAGCGCTGCGCTGGCATTGAATAATACTCTACTGCCAGCCCTAGATCATCTGCTAACTACCTTAGAAGAAAAAGCGGGTACGTTGGGTCATTATTGCAAAACAGGGCGTACACATTTGATGGACGCAATGCCCGTGCGATTCGATCAAACGGTAATGGCCTGGCATAATCAGATAGAAAACAACAAACAGAATCTGCGCAAGCTTCAGCCCAACATTCAAGCCTTGGCGCAAGGTGGAACTGCTGTGGGAACAGGCATTAACGCCCATTCAGAGTTCGCGGTCACCTTTACCGCGATACTTAGTGAAATAACTGGGCTCGAATTTACTCCCGCAGATAACTTTTTTGCCGCTATTAGCTCACAAGACACCGCGGTTGCATTATCGGGGCAGCTTAAGACGACTGCAGTATCTATTATGAAAATCGCTAATGATTTACGCTGGATGAATTCTGGGCCCTTAGCGGGTTTAGGTGAAATAGCATTAGAGGCTTTGCAGCCTGGCTCTTCAATTATGCCAGGGAAAGTTAACCCAGTGATACCCGAAGCGGCTGCTATGGTGTCGGCTCAGGTAATTGGTAATGATGCAGCCATTACTATTGGTGGTCAGTCGGGTAACTTTGAATTAAACGTTATGTTGCCCATGATCGCCAATAATTTATTACAAAGCATTAGCCTCTTAGCTCATACGGCAACTTCATTAGCCGATAAATCGATTGCTAGCTTTGTTGTTAGCGAAGACAATATTAATGCAGCGCTGTATAAAAATCCTATTTTGGTGACGGCACTTAATCCGATCATTGGTTATGCGAAGGCCGCAGAAATAGCTAAAAAAGCCTATGCACAGAAGCGCTCCGTAGTTGATGTAGCAGAAGAGCTTAGCGGACTGTCGCGAGAAGAGTTAACTGTGCTGCTGGACCCTAAAAAGCTAACGTCTGGTGGGATATAAAACACATTAAGAATATGTAAGAGTGATGAGGTATATTGCTAAGATATGCGTTATAGCTGTGATGTGAATTTTTATGTAGGGCCTGCATATTCTGCAGAACACGAATTAAAAATGCTAAATAGTGGCGCATAAAATAAAAATTATTTTTGAGTTCTCGGTATTAAAAGTGAGTATTACTATCAACAAAGACGTCATATATATTTACAAATGCCCCCGCATTATTATGGGTGAGGGGCATCTTCATTCTCTAAAAATTACCCAATAGCAATAAAGTAAAAGCAGTATATTCTGCGATTAGGTGCCAGATTAGGATGCATATTAATCGGTTAATAGATTACGTAAGCTCTATACCGTAATGAGTTTCTTCAGCACTTCTGCATAAAACTGAAATCAACACTTTAGTTTACATATCAAAAGGCTCGCAGGTAATTTTAGAGTGTAGTCACCATAAACCCCTTTTCTTTTTCTGCAACATGACAGGGAACACCTGCCGATCACAATTATGTTGATCGCCAGCTTTACCTCGCTGATGAGAATGAGTATCATTTACACATTTGTAACGGTATAACCGACAGCACTAATCTCCCAGAGGATAAATCATGCCGAAAGCCGCTCTTTACCAAACACTCGGAAGCATCATTTTGTTAGCAGTCTTGGTCATTCAGCCAGCACACGCCGGTGGTGAGGTTGGCGATCACGTTAACCATCTGTCAGACAATCTAGAAAACTATGCGGAGGAAGTGGTCTGGCTTATCGATAAAATTGACGATATTGTCGAGCGCTATGAAAAAGACGGTGCTAGTGCAGCGCACCCTGAGGAGGTCGTAGACCATTGGGAGGCGGTAAATTTTCATGCGGCGATAGAGTCCAATTTTGTCCCTGCATACGCATCGATTTGGCAGGGATTGTATGGGTTGAAAGGGAGTATCGAAAAGGATTCATCGCTAGATATAGTGCGTCAAGAGCAAGAAAATCTTGAACAGGCCCTATGGCAGTCGCTGGGCGCGGTTAGATTGGCGGCACAGTTTCAAGATCGCGGCCTGTTAGAAAACGTTGCCCTTAGGCAGGGGGCGCCAAGTAATTCGTTTGAGGTGCTCGAGGAGATTGCAATGCATCTGGATAGAGTTGTAGCGAAATATGCCGAGCAGCTGAACGAAGAAGCGGTTACCATCGTCCACGATACATACCTCAATCTGTTTGAGGGCGTGGAAGGAGAATTGATTACCCAGGACGCCGATCTTGTCGAAGCGCTGGAGAGAGACTTCAACGTGACATTGCCTCTAGCTATTCAAAACAATACCGGAGTAGACAGCGTTCGTGGAGTTGTGGTCGATATGCAGGACAAAATCGGCATGGCGATATCTTTGCTTCAACAGGCAAACAAAACCAAGAAGAGTGTATTCTAGATGCAACGCAGAACATTTCTTCAGACCATGGCGCTGTTGGGCGCCATGGGAACGATGCCTTTAAGTACGCGTTATGCTTGGGCGGCTGTGCCTGCCGATGATTTACCCGAACTTAAGGGCAGCCTCACGCTGTATTTGGGGCGGGGAGAGGGCGGGCTCTACGAAGACGTACTCGACGCAATTGCTGCCCGCAACCCGAATTTTGATTTGCGAATTCGCCGCGGTTCTACGGCGGCTCTGGCTAACACGATCATAGCCGAAGCAAAGGCCGGTGTGCTCCGAGCAGATTTGTTTTGGGCGGTGGACTCCGGCGCGGTAGGTATGGTGACCGCAGCAGGCATTGCTAAGGCGCTGCCCACCAGCCTCACAGGTCAGCTGCAACCACAGTTCCAGTTTCCCGATTGGCTGCCAATAACCGGGCGAATACGAACACTGGCCTACAATACCGAGCGCATTGCACCCGATACAATCCCAGACGATATTATGGCGTTCGCCGATAGCAAAATGTCAATTGCATGGGCGCCTGCCTACGCTTCTTTTCAGTCGTTCGTCACTGGGATGCGCATTTTGGAAGGCGACAAAGCAACCACTGATTGGCTTCGTGCCGTTAGTGCGCGTGCGAAACCCTACGCTGGCGAGTTGGGCGTGGTAATGGCCGTTGAACGCGGCGCGGCAGATATTGGTTTTGCGAATCATTATTACACCTTACGTCTGAAAGCGGGTAAACCAGACGCGAATATCGATCTGGCTTTTACCCGTGAAGATGCCGGTTGTTTGGTGAATGCCTCGGGTATTTTGGCACTCAAGGACGGCGATACTCCTGTCAATTTCATGCGCTACTTGTTAACACAAGAAGTTCAAACGTATTTGGCTAATGAAGCGTTTGAAATTCCTCTAGTGAGCAGCGTTGCGACCCCCGCGGGGCTCCCGTCTCTGGCGAGCATCTCTCCACCAACGATAGATTTAACGAAACTGGCTGATATCAGGCCTACCTTGGATTTAATGCGGGCCGCCGGCGTACTGTGATCCACTTTCCACGGTCTTATCCACTAGCATTTATTATCGCTGTGCTCGCGGTAACCCCTGTGTTTGTGCTTTTCGCGCTGGCTGGTGATACGCCACAGTTGTTCGACGCGCGAAATTTACATGTTCTAGGCAATTCACTATTGCTTGTCTTTTTTACAATATTGGGTGCTTTAATCATCGGTGTTCCACTTGCCGTATTAACGGCTTATGCGGACTTACCTTGGCGACGAGTTTGGTTGATTACGCTAGCAGCACCGCTGGCGATGCCCAGCTACATCGGTGCGTTTACACTGCAGGCCGCGTTTGGGCCGGGAGGTGAACTTGAAAATTTGCTGGGAGTATCAACACCCTCGATTAACGGCCTAGTTGGGTCTTCATTGGTGATGTCTTTATACACTTATCCTTTTGTGTTGCTTACAGTGCGAGCGTCGCTGTGTAGTCTGGACGCCAACTTGGTGCAAGCAGCTCGCACGCTCGGTATGCCTTTGTGGATGTGCCTTGTGAAGGTGGTGTTGCCTCGCGCTGCAAATGCAATCGCCGCTGGTGCATTGCTGGCAGGCCTGTATGCGCTGTCAGATTTTGGAACGCCGGCTATTATGAACCTTAATACGTTTACGCGAGTTATTTATGTTGAGTACAACGCCTTTGGTTTAAGTCAAGCGGCTATGCTGTCACTGCAACTACTGGTGATTGTCGCTCTTTTTCTGTACCTCGAATCCAGGGTGAGCGGTAGCACAGAGAAACCGGGTCGACCTCTGGTAATCTGGCCCAGTCGAGGACAGATCCTAGGCTTCTTCTTGTGTGCTTTTCCTGTCGTTTGGTTATCAATTATCGTTCCGTTGGGTGTATTTACACTGTGGCTGTGGCGCGAAGGCACGGGTAACTTTGAATTCTCCTACGCTTGGAACTCTGCACATGTGTCACTGCTGGCCGCTGTTGTCGCCGTCGTTTTAGCGCTGCCGGTAGCGCACGCCGCCAGCAGGGGCAAGGTAGGTCGGCTTATGGAGCGAACCACGTATCTGGGGTTTGGTATTCCGGGAATTGTCATGGGCACAGCGTTGGTTTACGTGGGCCTACAGCTGCCTTTGTTTTATCAGACATTGAGCTTGTTGGTTGTCGCTTATGTGTTGCGATTTCTACCGCTGGCAGTAGGTTCAGTGCGGTCTGCTTCTGAAAATCTTGACGTGAGTCTCGTCAATGCCGCGCGCTTGTTGGGAGCTGGGCCATTCGAGGCATTCAGGCGCATTACCCTGCCGTTAACTTTTCGCGCTATAGTGGCCGGAGCTGCTTTAGTTTTTCTCGAAGCAATGCGAGAGTTGCCGGCGACACTGTTGTTGAGCCCGACAGACTTCGAAACACTGGCCACTTACCTGTGGAGAGTTTATGAAGCCGGTTACTTTGGTCGAGCGGCGGTTCCAGGTTTGATCTTAATTCTCATCTCCGCGCTGGCACTGGCCCTCCTATTTTCTGGCGAGCGCTGGAGCCTCAATGAAGATAAGGAAGTTACTCGTCGATAATGCTTACAGTTAGTAATCTATCCGTTAAATATGGCGCTATAAGAGTCGTAGACAATCTAAGCTTATCGCTGGGGGAAAACGAGATTCTAATGCTCGTAGGTCCAACAGGTTGCGGTAAAACTACCGTGCTGCACGCCTTGGCCGGGCTCGTTCCCATCGAAAAAGGTGTTATAGCCATGAATTTATGGCGCGCGAGTAAGACAGGTTACGTCCCGCCAGAAAAGCGAAGTATGGGGATGGTCTTTCAGGATTTTGCTTTGTTTCCTCACCTGAGCGTCGAGCAGAACATTGGTTTTCGATTGGCCGATGCTGTAGAGGCTGAACATTGGATTAAATTGCTAGGCCTTGAATCCTTTCGGCATTCAATGCCCGGTACGCTGTCCGGTGGCCAAAAACAACGCGTGGCCCTTGCTCGAACTCTGGCACACAAGCCTGCATGTGTCTTACTCGATGAGCCTCTGTCTAATTTGGATGCTGCACTGAAGGACGAAGTGCGCTGGGAAATTCGCGGCGCTCTGAAGGCTGCAAACGTGCCCGCTATTTGGGTAACGCACGATCAGGAGGAGGCGCTATCCGTGGGGGATAATGTGGGTGTCTTAAGAGAAGGGAAATTAGAACAATTAGGCAGCCCTGAAACCTGTTATAGCCAGCCGGCCAATCGATTCGTCGCTCGATTTTTAGGCGAGGCTAGTTTTTTAGAAGGCGACCTAAACCCTGTCAATAATGAGGTGCTCACAGTGCTGGGTGTTGCTCCAGGGTACGCAATAGACGGTGCCTCAGGTGAAGTCAGCATCCTACTGCGCCCCGATGATCTATCGTTAACTTTGAACCCGAGCGGGAATGCTCAGGTTAATTGGGTTCGCTACGAAGGTAGCGCACGACTCTATGCGGTAACCACTGACGACGGGACACAGTTGAAGGTGCGCTGCAATCATGAAATTATATGCCACCGCGGGGATCGGGTAGAACTGAAAATAGTCACGACGCATCCGCTCGCGATGTTTGGTACTGAAAAATAAACCGGTATCATTTGATAGGCTGGGTCGATTGAGCCTTACAAACGTCACCGATTTCCACCTGATATCGTCAGTCTCGAAGAAAGCTGCTTACTGTGTATCAAATTCGGTGCGGTACACACGCGAAGATTGAAACGAAAGCACCGTAAAAGCCTGGCCATCTACCTCTAAAACTTCTGCACCGAATCCTGCACCATTAGTATTTTTCAGCAAAGGAAAAGACAGTGCCCGAAATCACGCCAAAGCAAAAATACTGGTCTGATTAACGCCTGCACGCAGATGCCTTTGAGGGGTCGTTAACCTAGTATGCGCGAAGCCAGAATATTTGCTTACAAACCTCGTACTATTGGCAGAGCTATTTCAAACGCTCGTTAGCTATTAAGATCAAAACTAAAATGGCATGTACACAAGTCGTCCGTTCTTCAGGGTCAGATGTTTGTGTCAGACTCTAAATCAAAAACGTCCAGTTATACTATGCCCAGCTGCCAGGTCACGGATTACTGAACGGTTTTACCAGCAAAGCCGACATGGCGCTTAGCTTTATTGGGGAACTATACTCGCCGCAGTGAGAATCCGTTAGCCTTGGCCACCCACTCCATTTGTCTCCATATGAGTCGCCTTTTGCAATTCACAACTAGATTTTTCACTCTCCGATAGCGACTCGAGGCTTTGAGGTCGGCAGAAATTGAGCCTTCTGGCGATCGGCACGATTTTTGACGAGAACTTTGACCCGTAACTAAAAAAAGCGAAGACCCAGACGATGAATACGTTGTTGAGTAATACAGCCTCATCGCCAGGGCGATTAGTCGGTTCCTCGGGACTTGCAGTCTCGGCCCCTTATTTAAAATGGTTTCCATCAAAAATAAGAGAATTATTATGACATTAGCAAAGCACGTCTTCCCTATGGTCATCCGGTGTGTCTCAGCGGGTACAAAGGCGAATACAGTAGACTTGCTGAGTGGCAAACAGAATGATCAGACGGTCTTTGCGCACACCTATGTAACCTCTGGTGCTGACGGTAGCCAAGAGATCTATGGCAACGTTCTGGCTAACTAGAATGTGACTATCGGCGCAATGGGAAACGTCTCTGGCAATACTCAGTCGAGAGCCTTAACCACTGGCGATAGTGCAACGATCGGTGGCAATGCTTTGACCTCAGGCGCCAGCACGCTAGGCTCTAATTCAGTGCTCTCTGGCAACCTTTACTCCGCAAGCGCAATAACCCTCGGCGCCGGTGC
>JBLHVT010000124.1:0-8776 GCA_047628735.1 Glaciecola sp. | reverse complement strand
GTTAAGGTAGCTCAGAGGGCTAAGGAAGTTCAGGAAGCTATAAAAGCTCGACAAAGCACGAGCCCAAAAAAGAGGAGCGAGGCAGATAAGGATTCATTAGGCGAGCGACGCTCGGCTCCTCGCGGCGATTTTGAAGATGATTTTTTAAACTTGTTGAATCCTCAGCAAGAAAGCGAAGAACTGCTTAATTCTCAGATTAAGATGGGCGATCAAGAATTCGCGGAGCTTGATGCCAAGATTGACATGGCAGTTGGGTCAGTCTTTGAAAATTGGTCTGGAGAGGAGAGCGAGAACCGAACTATTTTGCTTGTTGGCCTCGCGGCTGTTGGCGTTATGTTTGCGGTTGTGATTTGGTTGTTTATTTAAATCTGAAGTGCCCAATCTTGGTGATTTCACTTTCGTCTTTTAACTGGCTGCTCGAGTGACTGACCTCTGACGCTGTTGCAAGCCTAGTTTTACCTCTACCGGGTTCCACTGCTAATTAGGCTCTGGAAATGAATTTACCAGTGACGGTATTTACTTTGACTAGCTCTCCAACTACTAGATATTCAGGAACCTGAATCTCCAAACCTGTGGACAAGCGGGCGGTTTTGCTGCGGTTCGTCGCCGATGAGCCGCTGACAGCAGGAGGGGTGTCTTCAACAATGAGATTGACTGACTGTGGTAGTTCCACGGCGACAAGGCTGCCCTCTAGCACCAGAGCGACGATATCCTCTTGCTGTTCCACCAAGTAGGGCAACTGGGCTTCGATCTGTTCAGAATTGATGCCGTATTGACTAAAGTCTTCCATATTCATGAAGTAATAGGTGTCATCGTCAAGATAGGAATATTGCACCTGAACGCGAATGCAGTCAGATTCTTTTAGCTGGTCGTCGCCCTTGAAAGAGCTGTCCAGTTTCTGCTGAGTTTTCAGGTTGTTAAATCGTACCTTGTAAATTGTAACTGCACCGCGGGAAGAGGGACTTTTTGCTTCGACCTGTTTGACGCTATGCGGGTCGCCGTCGATATCTACAACCATCCCTCTTTTTAATTCACTGGCTTTAGGCACCTAATTCTCCCTGATTTCACGACTTTTTAATTTTATAATGGCGAGAAGGTACCTAATACGCCGCGAGTAGTCTAGCCAAGATGTGCTCTAGATGCTCACAAAGACTTTGAGTTGCAGCGTTATTTCCTCGATAATCCGGTTCCGGCAAAAATTGGCGAGCAACCATGGTTGAACGAATCAAAGAAATCGATAATCTACATATCATTGGTCATGAATTACTACCTTCACCTGGCGAGTTGAAAGACCAGCTAGAGATCAAGGGTTCCGCATTAGAAACTGTCATGGCGGGCCACCGTAACGTTAAAGAAGTGTTGGATCGCCAAGACCCTCGCCTGATAGCCGTTGTGGGCCCGTGCTCGATTCACAGCCCCGACGAGGCGTTAGAATACGCTCGGCTGCTGAAGCCGCTGGCCGATGAGCTAGCGAATGAGCTGCTCATTATAATGCGGGTTTACTTTGAGAAGCCCAGAACCACGGTCGGCTGGGAAGGGTTAATTTATGATCCTCATCTCGATGGCACCCGCCGAATTGATCACGGTCTGCGTATTGGTCGGCAGTTGATGTTAGACATTTCTGAGGTAGGATTGCCAATTGGGATTGAGGCGCTGGATCTGATTTCGCCTCAATACTTACAAGATTTGGTGAGTTGGACGGCTATCGGAGCGAGGACTACTGAGTCACCTACTCATCGAAAGTTGGCCAGCGGGATTTCATCTGCGGTTGGCTTTAAAAACAATATTGATGGCAGCATTAAGGTGGCGGTGAACGCAATCCGTTCAGCTTCTGCCACCAATAGCTTTATCAGTATTACGGAAGAAGGAAAGGTTGCAGCATTTCGAACACATGGGAATCCTCACGGACATGTCATTCTTAGAGGGGGCAAGACGCCCAACTATGACGCTGCAAGTGTTGGGCAATGTGAAAAAGAATTAGCCAGCGCCGGGCTCGCTGCGAACCTGATGATTGATTGTAGTCATGGCAACTCTAATAAGGATCCTGCCAATCAGAGCATTGTACTCGACAGCGTCGCCGCGCAGCTCGAAGCAGGCAATAATTCCATTATTGGCATCATGCTGGAAAGCAATATCAATGAGGGCAATCAGCCAATTCCAGATGACCTCAGCGAGATTCGACATGGTGTGTCGGTAACCGATGCCTGCATTAACTGGGAAACTACCGAGACGATACTAAGAAAGTTTGCCGCCGATATCGCCGGTCCACTTAAAGCTAGACCTGCTTGATATAGATTTAGTGGCCAGAATGATGTTTCCTTACCTTAGAGTCCCCAATCTATGGTAGTTAGATAGTGGACTGGAGGTAAAAGGTGGCGAGCTTTTATTGGCACTGGATACAGGGCCGCAATCCGAGTTTTTAATAAAGCGAGTTTGTCAGTTTTATAGCGATGCGGTGGAGCAGCTAGAGGTTATTCACGCAGTGCAGCAGAGTTTGCTTGATGCTCACTTTTTGCGGATGGGTTGATGTTCAACAGCACATCTGCCAAGAATAGCCGATCATTTGGCGACAAAATCAGGGAAATGCTAAGGCGTAATGGCCTTAATGTTAGCAGCGATAGGATTCACTTGGCACGTGGAGAGCCGGTTTTTGAAATTAAAAAAATGGCAAAAACGTTGGCCGTTGACTTGGCGATTATTGGCAGTCACTGTCCTATAAATGATTGGGTGAGCTTACTTGGCGCGGCCACTAACTGCGTTATTGAAGGGATTTCATCCGACGTTGTGGCGGTTAGAATTTAGCGTGTGTTGGATAGCTGTTGTTCTTTTATCTAGGTCTGCATGTGCTTTGGGAGAAACTCCCAAAGCACATGCAGGTAAGCGCATGTTCAAGCTATTATATGGTTAAGCTATTTTATGTTTACACAGCTGAGTGTTACAGAACAGCAGCCAAACTTTTACTTAAATACTCTACGTTTTCATCATTAATGCCAGCGACGTTAATTCGGCTGGAGTTAACCAAATAGATGCTGTAGTCATTGACCAGAGTTTGCACTTGGTCATGGCTCACACCTAAAAATGAAAACATGCCTTTCTCTCTTTCAATAAAGCTAAAATCCTTATCGATTCCTACCTGTTGAATCTGTTTGACGAATTTAGCTCTCAAAAGATTAATACGTCCCCGCATCGCTGCAAGTTCAGCATCCCATTCAGTCCTGAGATCGGTGTCGGTTAAAATTAACGCAACTACCGCCGCGCCATGATCAGGTGGCATTGAATACATCGCGCGAGCTGCGGCGGCGATTTGTGTTGTTGCGGCTGTTGTCGATTGCTCATCTTCGCAAATCAGTGTGAACGCGCCAGTTCTTTCTCGGTATAGCCCGAAATTTTTAGAACACGAGCTCACCACGATAAGTTCTGGTAATGATTCTGCCATTAGGCGCACGCCATAGACATCTTCTTCGAGGCCATCGCCAAGGCCCTGATATGCCAAATCGATAAACACCGTGAAGCCTTGCTCTAGGGCCACGTCGCGTATTGCCCGCCACTGAGTATGGTTTAAATCGGCACCACAGGGGTTGTGACAGCAGCCGTGTAACAAGACAAGATCACCTTTTTCTATTTTCTTAAGTGCCGCTAGCATCTCTTCGAAACGCACTGAATGAGTGCTGCGGTCATAATAAGGGTAAGATTCTATTTTTAATCCGGCTGAGCCCAATAGAGGGATATGGTTGGCCCACGTTGGGTCGCTTACCCAGACAGTGGCATCTGGATTTGCGCTTTTAATAAACTCCGCTGCCAAACGCAGGCCGCCACAGCCGCCGGGCGCTTGCACTGTTACTCGGCGCTTGCCTAAGCTGGTGTTCAGAGGCGCGCCAAGAAGCAGCTCTGCTACTGCTGAGTTGTAGTCAGCTGCCCCAGTTGGGCCAATGTAAGTTTTGGTGGTTTGATTTTTAAGCAGGAAGTCTTCGGCTTTTTTAACCGCCGTCATCACGGTAGTGTTACCTTTTTCATCCTTATAAACGCCTATGCCAAGATCGACCTTGAGCGGGTTCGAGTCAGCTCTATAGGTGGCCATTAATCCAAGAATGGGATCTGCGGGGAGGGAATTTAGTGATTGAAACATGATGTTTACTCTATCCTCGTTGTTGGGCTTTAAGGGTGTTTTTAGCAATATTAGCTAAGCTATAGCTTTAATTACTGTTCTAATTACTGCTCAAATAATTTCGCCAATATATCCGTGAACAACTGACCTAAAACTATAATTGGCCTTGGGGTGAGTCTTTAAAAGACAACTTGTCTGCAAGGTACACATAACGGATAAATTTAAACTGTGAGTGCAGAAAATTGCTAGAAAATTAGGGTCAGCGTAAATAACGCCGATTGGAGTAAGTATTCTAAACGAGCTGTCAAACTAGCTCAATAGAAGGCTACCATTTGCCTGTGTTTTCCATGCTTAGCCAAGGTTCTTGCTGTGCTAAGGGGTCGCCTTGTTGTAATAGCTCTATGGAGATGTTGTCCGGCGACCTAATGAAGGCCATATGGCCATCGCGAGGTGGGCGGTTGATGGTGACTCCTGCATCCATTAACTGTTGGCATAAAGTATAAATATTTTCCACGGAGTAGGCTAAGTGGCCAAAATTTCGACCTTCATCATAATCTTCCGTATCCCAATTATAGGTTAGTTCTACCTGTGCCTCACGGTTTTCATCAGCGCCGAGAAAAACTAAGGTGAAACGGCCTTTCTCAGAGTCTTTTCTACGCAGCTCAATCAGGCCAAGCTTATTGCAGTAAAAATCCAGTGACCTATCCAGATCATTAACGCGAACCATGGTGTGAAGATACTTCATAAAAAAGCCTTGTTGAATCTAAATTGGGGGCAATTGCACTCACTAATTAACAAGCAGATGACTAGTATAAGACCACCGAGCGGATGCTTTTTCCAGCGTGCATGAGATCGAACGCTTTGTTGATGTCACCCAAGGGCATGGTGTGAGTAATTAGAGGATCGATTTGAATTTTTCCGTCCATGTACCAATCAACTATTTTTGGAACATCGGTGCGCCCACGAGCGCCGCCAAATGCGCTTCCTTTCCATGATCTACCGGTGACAAGTTGGAAAGGGCGGGTTGATATCTCTTTGCCAGCTCCGGCCACGCCGATAATGAAAGATTCCCCCCATCCTTTGTGAGTGCATTCTAAGGCTTGACGCATTGTGTCGACGTTGCCTATGCATTCAAAAGAATAATCGACTCCACCGCCGGTCATATCAACTATTGACTCGGTGATGTTGTCGACTTCTTTCGGGTTTACAAAATCGGTCATACCGAACTCACGGCCCAGTGCTTCGCGGTCAGGGTTGATGTCTACGCCTATGATTCTAGTTGCTCCAACCATTTTGGCACCTTGGATAACATTTAAACCAATACCCCCAAGACCAAAAACAGCTACCGTGCTGCCTGGCTCTACTTTGGCGTCAAAGGCTACGGCGCCGACTCCGGTGGTGACGCCACAGCCGATGTAGCAGATTTTTTCGAACGGTGCATCCGAGCGAATCTTCGCCACAGCAATCTCTGGCAGCACTGTAAAATTCGAAAAAGTAGAGCAGCCCATGTAATGAAGTATCGGTTTTCCATCCAATGAGAAGCGGCTTGTGCCATCAGGCATGAGTCCTTGGCCTTGAGTTGCACGGACAGATTGGCAGAGATTGGTCTTGGGATTTAAGCAAAAATCGCACTGTCGACACTCGGGAGTGTATAGCGGGATAACATGGTCACCTACCCTTACAGATTTAACATCAGGCCCTATTTCGACAACGACACCAGCACCTTCGTGCCCGAGTATCGCAGGGAACGCACCTTCAGGGTCGTCGCCAGATAAAGTGAATGCGTCAGTGTGACAAATTCCAGTCGCTTTTAACTCAATAAGTACTTCGCCAGATTTTGGTCCTTCAAGATCTACTTCGACAATTTCCAATGGTTTGCCTGCGGAGAAGGCGACGGCAGCTTTGGTTTTCATGAGCGCTCCTAGTTAATGCTAAAAATCGATGTTCATAGTCGATGTTCATAGTCGATGTTCATAATTGATAGTAATTATAGCTGTTGATAAATAAGTATGTGCCTATTGTAGAAGACAGCTGCCTAAGACGGCAACTAACGCCGCTTAAACTTTGTTTGGTGCTGGGGCAATCGATATCTAGGACGTGATAACAAACACATAATCGCAGTAAACAGGCAAACTAAACGGCATGCTAGATTCAGCCGCTGCAGGTTCCATGGGGGGAGTGAAGCGGTTATGATTCTGGCACAGATTCATCTGAGGACGAGTATCTTGTTGCCCCTTGAAATTTTTGTCGCGATGTTGGTTATCTTTATAGGATCTTATGTACAAAGTTCTATCGGCTTTGGTTTAGCCATAATTTCAGCGCCAGTTCTCTTTTTTATTGATCCATTATATGTGCCTGCCCCGATAACTATTTCAGCACTAACTCTCTCTATTGCTAACGCAGCTAAGCATCGTCACGCGGTTTCATTCACTGAGCTCAAATTTGCGATTATCGGAAGGGTGCCCGGCACTGTTATAGGGGGGTTGCTGTTAATCTGGCTCGACGTTCAAGGGCTTGCGCTTTTTCTTGGAATATCAGTAATTGCTGCGGTATTGCTCAGTCTAAGCGGACTTCGTCTTAGAGCAACCAGGGGTTCAATGTTCTCGGCAGGCCTTTTATCTGGCTTTATGGGAACTAGTTCAGGTATTGGCGGCCCGCCAATGGCATTGGTGATGCAGCATGAAGGCAGTGACTTTATACGGGCAAATCTGGCGGCTTTTTTTATAGTCAGCTCCTTCATGTCGCTGACGATGCTGACGGCTATAGACAGGTTTGGGCGAGAGGAAATATTGATTTCCTTGCCATTAATGCCCGCCGCACTTGCTGGCTATTGGGTTGCCATGCGGACATTACATCTGGTCTCTCACGAAAGATTGCGTTTGTTCTCTCTAGTGCTTTGCCTTTTTGCTGGGTCGGCGGCAATCCTCTCCTACTGGCTATAGGTGCGATAGCCGGCTGCTTCAAAGGCTATTTCTGAGGGTGAAGGTGCCGGCCGAGCTTTTCGCGTAACCGGTTTAGCGGTTCATAATATTCAGCATGCTGCGACGGCGCAGAACAAGACAAGCCTGGTTCGGGTTATAGCCAGTGATATAGCCGCGACTGAGGCTAAAGAGCTTGCGGGAATTGTTGTTGGCATTAACCATAATGCCTAACGTTGGTGCGAAGGCTGCCCTGCAAGCGATGCTATAGCAAATCTAGCTGGTTAAGATTGATGATTAAAATTGTAAAGCCTCCTCCCGCTTTTAGACGGGAGGGGGCGGTCGGTCACAAACAGTTAACAAAAAGACGCTGACGTAATACAATTCCGATTCCAAGTCCAACAAAAAAATAATAAGGTAATTTTTGCATGGCTGTTTGGCCCCACGAAATTAGTATACAGGCATTTAAGGCGTCGTATGATTTGCAAGGTGAAACATTCTGGCTAAGTGTTTTCAATGCCCATAAAGGCAAGATGCAGATCAAAAACCCTAATGTTGCGGTTGTGAATCTCCAGAAAATATTCTCAGCCACCTTTAAATTGGCTAATGCTAAAGGCTTTCAGGCGATGAGCCTGAGGGATTTAAGCCGTGAGACTGAAATTAGTATGGGCGGGCTGTATGCCTATATCGGCAGCAAGAACGATCTGGCATCAGTAATAGAGGGGGTTTTACGTACTACTATCGATCAGGTTATCGGCAGTCTTCGCCAACAAAATCTTGAGCCAGTTGACCGATTAAGAGCCATTGTTTACGGCGAAATATATGCGATGGAAATCCTAAAGCCTTGGTATTACTTTTGTTTTATGGAGCTCAAAGGGCTGCCGCGAGTCCAGCAAGAGCAGGCTATGGATCTGGAACTGCGGTTTGAACAAAATGTCATCGACGTTATCGAAGAAGGGATCCGTTCCGGTCAGTTTGCTTGCAGTAGTCCTCGAATGCTTTCGGCTTTAGCGACGGCTCAACTTCAACAGTGGCATCTTAAGCAGTGGAAATTCAAGCAGGCAAATATCGATACGCAGCAATACGCGCGGTTTGTGTTTGAAAGTTTGTTGCTGAATTTGCACTACCAGCCTTTACAAGGCCGTGCTTCTAGCATGGGTGGTCATCACTTAGCCGGCGTTGATTAGACGCGGATCGCCAGCCACAAAAATGGCTAGCTATTTTTAATTATTAATCCAGTTTTTTCAGTGTAGAACTGGCGAATTTCTACCATGTCTTTTTCTAAATCCCCAGTGGGAGTAAAAAAGTCTGCAAAGCCGGCAACTTTGTTTTCTGAATCTACGTAGCCCAGCAAAATTGGCACTTTGGCATTGCTAGCAATGTGATAGAACCCAGTTTTCCAGCGCTCCACTTTTGCCCGTGTTCCTTCTGGCGGGATTAAAACAATAAGTTCATCATTTTCGCGGTATTGCCTAACGGTTTCATTGACAACGTTATGTGAAGCTTTTCGGTCAATAGGGATTCCGCCTAGCCATTTCATAAGCCAGCCAAAAGGAAATGGAAATAAGGTGTGCTTGCCCATCCAAAAAATTCGTAATCGCAGCTTGAGGACTATCATTATCATTAAAGGGAAGTCCCAATTGCTGGTATGGGGGGCGGCAATTAAAACACAGCGCTGGTGGGTCAGAGGTTCACCTTCTGCGGACCAGCCCACTAGTTTTAATCCGGCCAATGAAAAGGCTCTCAGAATTGG
>JBLHVT010000123.1:0-8907 GCA_047628735.1 Glaciecola sp. | reverse complement strand
GAAACCAAACAGAAACCAAACAGAAACCAAACACTAGACCACTTTTCGCAGGAACATTTTGACTAAACCCACCCACCCACACTATCAATATGCCAGCGGCTGGAACGCCATGCTGCCAGAGCGCATTGCAACCCCCTCTTTATCCTCAGAAATAGACATGGATACTGCGATCATAGGTGCTGGCTACACGGGAATAGCTGCAGCTAAACGCTGGCATGAATTAATGCCTAGTGACGAGATCGCACTTATCGACTCCAGTGAAATCGGTGAAGGAAATCCTGGACGCAATTCAGGGTTCTTACTAGAAATCGCTTTGGCTAATGACGCAGACCCGAGCCAACTAGATCGAATGAGGCAGTGCAATGAACTCATTGCTATGTCCTTAAGCAAAATTGTTGAAGCGGTAAAAAATTCAAGCTTGGACTGCCAACTCAAACGCATGGGCACCTATAGAGGCGCCGCTGGCAAACAGGGCTTAAAATCTTTGCACCAGTACGCCGCGTTTCTCGAGGCCGCTGAGCTTCCTTATCGAGACTTAAATCGAGAGGAAATGGAACAGCACTTAGGCACGCAGTTTTATCAACGCGGCCTTTATTCTCCGCACTGCTACCTCGCACAGCCCGCGGCACTTATCCGCTGCTTAAGCGATGAACTGCCTGAGAAAATTCATTTGTTTGAAAATACCCCAGCTATAAACCTTAAATTTTCAGGAGGTCGCTGGCTTATCAAAACAGCCAATGGTGAGATTGCTGCTAAGAAAGTAATTGTAGCCAACAATGCTTTCGCTAAATCGTTAGGCATTGGCAAGTCTCAGCTGGTTGGCATGTATACCTATGCTGGCATAACACCCGTTTTAGACCCTGCTCTATTACGCACACTAGGAGCAGATTCAAGCTGGGGACTACTGCCGACCCATCGATTGGGCAGCACTTTGAGAAAAACTGAAGACGGACGCCTTCTCGTGCGCTGCCTGTATGCTTACGAGAAAGAAATTAGTCAAGCAAGGGTGCAACAACAACTCAGCCAAAATTTAGTCAGTCGGTTCCCGCAATTGGCAAACTCCGAGCTGGAACGAATATGGGGAGGCGCGGTTGGCTTTACCATGAATGGCGGCGCTGTTTTCGGCGAAGTAAAACCAGGTTTGTTTGTGTCTGCTGGCTGCAACGGTGGCGGCGTTGTAAAAGGCAGCCTGTTTGGAGAGTTGCTTGCTGATTTAGCCAATGGCCAGCCTATACCCGATGTTGCAGCACTCTTCGGCAAAGCCAGCTGGATGCCACCAGAACCAATTCGCTCAATCGGGTTTAAATTAATCTCCGGCCTTGAGCGCTTTCGTGGCCGCGCTGAAATATAAAAGCTCACAAGGCCAGTGTGTTAGCGTGGTTTTTCATCATTGGATTAGGCTGTCGACCACACGCTTGGCCACCAATAAAATTAGCAAGACAAAATAGTAAAAGCATTAATAGAAACACAGTGCGAAAGTCACAGTAAGAAAAAATAATAAAAACAATACAATACAATAAAACCAATAAATCTTAGCAAATAAGCAGGCCTACACATGGAAACCCTAGAGTATCTAAGCCCCCTTTCGCTTGTCCCAGCTTCGGTGGCAGTATTTCTAGCGTTTGTCACCCGCAATACCGTTTTCTCTCTAGCGATTGCCTGCCTTGCAGGGGTTTTGGTAGCAGGCGAAGGCCTCATTGGGTTCCCTAACCTTTTAGTAAGCGCTTTAGGCAACACCGACTTTTCTTGGATATTTTTACTCGAACTATTTATTGGCATTTTAATCGCTTTCTTTCAGCGCACCGGAGCCATCTTAAACTTTGCACAATTTATTGAGCGCCGGCGCATGACCAGAAAACGGGTTCAACTGATCTCTTGGTTTATGGGAATGTTTGTTTACTTCAGCGATTACTTCAGCCCACTTTTTGTTGGCGCCACCATGCGCACACTGTCAGACAGGTTCAAGATTTCGCGGGAGAAACTTGCCTACATTTGCGACTCCACCTCGGCACCGGTTAGCATATTGGTACCCATTACTGGCTGGGCAGTTCTGGTGGCAGGATTGATTATCGGGATGGGCCCCATAGAAGATGCCGGCGATGCTATGACCGCCTTTATCTACTCAATCCCCTACAATATTTATGCTTGGCTTGCGGTAATCATGGTGGGTTTAATCGCGTCCAATGTGATCCCTGATTTTGGTCCGATGAAAAAGGCAGAGCTGCGAGCACAAAATGAAGGCAAAGTACTAGCCGATGGCGCACAGCCCCTTATGGGTGAAGAACTTACCAATATAAAACCCTTTCCGGGTATTAAAACAAGCTTATTTTGGAATTTTATATTTCCGGTAATAGTCGTTGTTGGCTTCGCCGTCGGCTCAGTTATCCTTACCGGCAGTGCCAAGCCTATGGAAGCTTTTATGCTCGCCGCGGTGGTTGCTGGCATTGTTATGCGAATTCAGGGAATTCCTTTGAATGAGATAATAAACACCGCCATGTCCGGCGTAAAAGGCATCATGCCTGCGGTGATTATTCTTATGATGGCCTACGCGCTCAACGATCTATCCGCGTCACTAAATACTGCCGGCTATATCATATCGGTAACTGGGTCGTGGCTAACTCCAACTCTTTTGCCAATGCTGGCCTTTCTGCTTACCGGCATCATCGCATTTTCCACCGGTACGTCTTGGGGCACCTATGCGATTATGATCCCAATAGCCGTGCCGCTGGCATTCAGTTTTTCAGGGAATGAATTAGACGCTGTGGTTTATGCAACTATTGCAGCGGTATCGGGCGGCGGTGTCTTTGGCGATCACTGCTCTCCTCTATCTGACACTTCAATCCTAGCATCCACAGGCGCCGCCTCAGACCATATAGATCATGTTAGGACGCAGCTGCCTTATGCTGCCTTAATTGGCCTTATCAGCGTCATAATTTATTTATTGATAGGGTGGTCAATATAGATTTACTTCAGTACTGTTTTGTTAGGGCTTAGCTAACAATTACCTTGCTATATCGAGCCTTTGATTTGTCCCTCTTTAATAGCCGTTCTATTCGCTTATCGCCCCCGTGAGAGTCTAATCAAGGGGGCGAGCGATTATGGTTTTCAGATATCGAAGCGGAACCCCGCGTAAAAGGTTCGTTCTAACGCCGGCTCAATACCGTCGTTACGCACTCGGCTGTAGTAGTCTTCGTTGAGCATGTTGTTAATGCCTCCATGCACAGTCCAGCGGTCGCTATAACGATATTCGAGACTAAAGTCGACCACCTGATATTCAGGTATTTCGGCTGCGATTTCACTAGCACCTGTGCCTCGGGCGAGGTTAGAGTCCTGCCAGTACTGATCGCCAACTAGGGTGGCGGTAAGCGCTGCGTTCCACTTATCATTTTCAAACAGAAAACCTGTGCGGATAAGATGGCCCGGTGAGAAGGCCGTATCGTTGTTGACTAGATTAGGGTTGCCGCTGCGGATTATTTCTGCGTCTAGAAAAGAGCCGTTGGCGAACAGCTTAAGCGAGCGCGACTGGCTCGGCAACACATCGTACTCAGCGCTAAACTCTAGACCTTGATGGCGAGAATCACCGCTGTTAACCCGCTCCACGTCGGTTATATTCACCTGAATCTGCTCGACCTTGTCCTCGAAATCGATGCGGAACACACTAACGTCAAAGACTAAGTTATCGATAGGCTGGCTGCGATAACCCAACTCATAGTTGACTGCGCGCGACACGCCGGGGCCGTTATCACCCGTTAATTCTGATGCTGGGTTAATCAAATCATCGAAACGTTGGGGACGGTATGACTCCGAGACATTTGCATACAGTTCCGATTTATCGCTGACCTGATAAGAAAGCCCAAGGCCGAACAGGGTTTCATTAAACGTACGGTCTATATTGATGGCATCTCGATTGAGGCTCGCATTTTTCACCAATTCCTCAAGGTCGTAGTTGACCCGCTCGAAACGTACCGTTGGCACCACGCTAAGCTTTCCAAAGCTAAATAGATTCTCGATAAACACGGCGCTATAGTTCATAACGCGGTCTTGCTCGAAGGCCAAGTCGTTATTGTTCTGGCTGTTAGAACGAATATCATCAGTGACATGACGTGTACGCGGGCTGTCGCCGACATAGGCAGTTGAGCCTACCGTCAGCACATTATTATTTCCCCAGGACAGCGCATAACGCAGATCGAAGCCGTAATTTGCAAACTCCTGCTGGTCGATAGCGGCTGTTGCGGGCTCGGCGGCTGGGCCGCTAAATTGAGCAGAACGCCGGCTTAAGCGGTCCATGTAGGAGTAATAGACGCTGCCATCAAGAGTCGACGATTCGTTTATCTTTTGCTCGTAGCTAAAAGTCGTGATCAGCTGATCAATCTCTACTCTGTTGAAAGGCGTCCTGCCTTGATCGCGGTCAGCGGCAAACTCTTGCGACGTGAGCCTGCCCGCTTCACCGGAGTCGGACTGATAGAGGTCCACATCTAGCCCCAAGCGAATATCTTCAAAACCTTCGTAGGAAAGGCCAACATAGCCAGAATTGACTTCATAGTCCTCGTTGGTGCGGGGACCATCGGCGCTGCGGCTATCGAACGACGCTAGGACACCGAAATCGTTATGAGAGAAGTTCACCTCATTATAGGTGCTGTACATGCCGTTACTGCCAATTGTCTGGTCTGTCCTGAAAGAGTTTTCTGCGCTGGCATCTGCACGGCGCGTCACGAAATTCAGCACGGGTCCTATTTGTGGTCCGTTGAGTAATCCCCCCCCGCCACGGACAAACTCAATTCGCTCGATCCGCTGCGCGGCTGGCATATAGTAAATTGTGGGGTAGCCGAACATGTCTGCCGCAAGGGGTACATTGTTCTGGAAAAACGCAACGAACTCAGATTCGTGCGGATTACCCAGTCCGCGATAATTGACGTTGTAGATACTAGGAACCTGCTGGTCCGAAACAAATAAGCCGGGCAGCCGAGAGAACATCTGACGCAGATTGGGTTCGACAAAGACCGGCTGTTCGTCCATGTTGATCAGCGTTGTTTTTTTGCCTTCAAATATCCTACCGTTCTGAACAGATGGGAAAAATCCCTGGGACGAGCCCTGAACTTCAATAATTTCAATATCTTCTACAGCGTTGCTGGCGGCTGAGAAAAATAAAATGGAGAGCCCTGCGGTTCCTACTAGTCGAGTAATATGCAATGTAATTATTCCTTGATGATAATCGTAATACGAATGATTATCATTAAGTTACGATAATACAGATGAATCGTCATTTCGTTTAAACCACTAATTGATCGATTACTCCGAACTATTTAGGCATTGACCCGGAGACCTATTGAGAAATTCAACTAAACCACACCTTATTGAAAATTTAAGCTAACCCTAGCCAAGCAGAATGAACTCCGGCATCCAAATGACAGTTCAGCTGAGCCCATAATCGGCGAATAAATAATTCCATGGCTAAGTGAGGAAACAAAAAACTTGTACAACGAGACCTATGCCACCACTTCCCTGCATGGCAGACGCGTTTACTTTGGACAAGGAATTGGGAGCTTCTTATCTCAGAATAGAAATTCAAATTGCTCAACCTTGAAACTGGCTCTGGCGAAACAACAGTTCTAAGATCTCAAGTATTTGAGAAGTATGCTGATTTAACTCAATAGTGCCTCAGGAGAGAGTTGTACTAGGTATCTACCTTTCTCATGACTTCTGATTGGAGGGCTAATTTAGCGGCAATCGGGCAAGCCCAATGATAAAACGAGCGGCTATAAGGGGATTAAGAAATGGCTTAATAACTGAGGCAATAATAATCCTGTATCCTGACTCAGACAGAATTAAAGGATTGCCCTCTTTCAGCAGTGATGGGGGTGGAATGTATGTTTAGCCAATTATCAGAATTCCTCAACGCCCATGACGGCCTGCTGCTGATTTTAGGAGCATTCTCCCTTGTGGCATTTGTCGTCACGCTAGCTATCGTTCCTTGGCTAATTGCGCGCCTGCCAGCCGACTATTTTAAAAACGAGCAACGCAGCTCCGCTCTCGCTGAAAAATTACACCCCGCTCTTCTAATACCCGCAATCCTCTTGAAGAACTGCTTAGGATTAGTAGTCTTAATATCGGGCATCATCATGCTATTGATACCAGGCCAAGGATTATTGACCATGCTAATCGGAATCTTACTAATGGATTTTCCGGGGAAATTCAGATTCGAACGTTGGCTAATCCAACGTAGGGCTGTGCTTAGATCAATTAATTGGCTGCGCAGACGCAAAGGCAAAGCACCGCTATTATTTGACGACTAGCGAGGCGCGTTCCTCATGGCCACACTCTCAATCCTGGTTTAAGCGTCGCTACCCTCCTCCCGTCTGGATCAACGCTTTTGATCTAACCGGTCTTTCATACCGATAAGACATAGAATATTTCACACTTGCTCTGGCCTAGCCCTGCCAACTACTGTAAAAAGGCGCTATGAAAATTCCTAAGCGAATTCAACCCTTAATAGATGAAGGGTTGATTGATGAAGTCCTAAGCCGCCTGATGAGCGGAAAAGAAGCCGATGTGTTTGTAGTGCGCTGCAACTCAGAAATCCGCTGTGCCAAAGTTTACAAGGAAGCCGCCAAACGCAGCTTCAAGCAAGCGGTACTCTATACAGAAGGCCGTAAGTCCCGCAATAGTCGCCGCAGCCGCGCGATGGACAAAGGCTCTAAGTTTGGCCGTCAACAGCAAGAAGAAACCTGGCATAACGCAGAGGTAGACGCCCTTAATAAGCTAGCTAGAGCTGGCGTACGCGTGCCTCAGCCCTACGCCTGTGTAGATGGCGTCTTGCTAATGGAATTGGTCACCGACAGCAAAGGCGATGTAGCACCTCGCTTAAGTGAAGTGTCTATGTCTGTTAGTGAAGCCCTCGATGGTCACGCAAAAGTCATTGAATCTGTTGTCCTTATGCTTTGCGCTGGCTTAGTACATGGCGACTTATCTGAATTCAATATTCTAGTGGATGAAAATGGGCCGGTAATAATTGATCTGCCTCAAGCTGTTGATGCTGCCGCCAATAACAACGCCGAATCCATGTTGGAGCGCGACGTAAACAATATCCGCGATTACTACGGCCAATTTGCACCGGAATTACTCAGCACCCAATTTGCCAAAGAAATTTGGCATTTGTTCGAAGAAGGCGACCTAAAGCCTAACACTAAGTTAACCGGACTATTCGCCGCCCCAACCGAAGCGGCCGACGTTGATGGAGTCATGGAAGAGATTGAGTCAGTGAAAGCCGAAGAAGAGAGCCGGCTCGAGCGGATGAAGGAAGCAGAGAACGAGCCTTAGCCTGAAACTGCGCTAACCATATCGTGCAACGCAAAATTACCGGTTCCAATTAGGCCCGCTGCCAAGTTGGAAATTTTTACTGATTTAAGGGATTGGCACGAACCGGCTTGTCTCCCTTCGCCTTGGTTTCTTTTGCCTCTGACTATCGCCAATCGTAACCGCTGTCGAGCTACTTAACGACTTTCCCGATGAGAATAAGGCAGATGAGCGATACGTGCCCTATTCCCATGGCTTGATTGTAGAGGCCGACAACCCAAAACCTATTCACCCTGAATTCGGCACCTATGGGTTCGATATGATAAAGCGGTCAATTTTCAAAGATCGTAACTTCAATCCGATTGCTTATCCACGAGAGTTAAACACCAACCAGCATACGTATGCTAATCAGCTTGCAACCCGAGTAAAGCAACTAATTGAGGCTTGAGCTGAACCGGCTAACATTATTTTAATTGGTTTCTCGCGCGGCGCACATATTACCGCTGCAGCATCTACCTAGCTAAATCAAACCGGTATTAACACGGCACTGATGGCATTTTGTTTTGACGGGGACTATCCGATGAAACCCTCACTTCAGTTTGGTAGTCACGTTTTTTCTTTGTATGGGACATCAAATAGAGTTAAATCTTGTAAAACTATTCTGGCGCGCAGCGCTAGCGCGAAATCAACTAGAGAGATCGCAATTTCCACCGGGAAAAAGCACGCTACTTTTTATACACCGACCGCACAATGGATTGAGCCTTTAAGGAAGTGGTTAGCTAGCCTTACTAAAAAATAAGGCGCGCTACAGGCGTTCGGCCTAGGTTGAGCCACTCTTGCTTTGAATATTTTAAGTGATAAATGAAAACCCAGCCGAATATGCTAATCCGCATACCAAACCAAGGCCTAACTCACTCAAATCGAAAAAAGGCTATTGAGTGAACTCATGTAGTTACTTATGAACCACAGGGAACTCAACTATTTCAGTCTTTTCTATGCGTTTTTGACTGGCACGTAAGTACTAACTAGAGAGCTAGGCTTGTTCCATAAAAAGCGATGATCATGCTCCTCATAATGGATAACAGTTCTATTTTCATCAATATTGAAATCTGATTCAGGGATAACTTTTTTGTAAATGTTGTTTACCGTAGATTTTAGTAGTCTCATATGTCCCTATGCTCAAAACATATGTACTGACCATCTTTTAGTGCTTCTTCTAGTGCTTCTTCGGAAAAGCCAGCTACCTCTAATTTTTTTGGTATTGCCGCCAAATAAAAATATTGATCGCCAACTTTCTTCGTAACATCAAACTTTAACCAATTATCAGCTAATTTTACTTGGCGGATTCTAAACTCATGATTAAAGCGCTTCCAATGATTCTATGATTCTCATTTAGAGATTTAGTCAGCCCTACCTCCAACCCAATCACTGCACAGCCCTTCGTTGTTATTATTTTATGGTTCATGGAGTGGTTCATGGAATAGTTCATCCAATAGCTCATGAAATAGTTTTGCTAAAGATACCTGGAGCACCTAACTGGATTGGACAAGCAGGTGGAAGAGAGCCGATAGCACATTAATTCCAAGTCCATGTCCAGCCAAGGCTTGGCTTGGC
>JBLHVT010000122.1:0-9066 GCA_047628735.1 Glaciecola sp. | reverse complement strand
GAAAATGGGGCTTTAAAGAAACCGATTCGCCTCCTTCATCCTCCGCGTCCTCCATTACGTCGTCAAAACCAAGCCTAAGCCCGCGAAAATCAAAAGCCAAATCGGTAAGCTCCGCTCCTTTTTCACTCGCATCTAACGTAAATTGCCAGGGACCATAAGGACGCGACCCTATACTAAAATCTTCAGTTGTAAACTTCATCTTAGGCAGCGTGCGTGGATCAATACTCACTAAAGCATCAATAGGGATTTCTTCTTGCAGAGTCGACACATCCATATCTTCGCCTGTGCTGTCGTTGCCAAAACTATTAATACTGGCCAATTGCACGTCTGCATCACCGGGCAGGCGTAGATACTCAAAATTAAGCAGCAGATAATCGTTTTCACTAAAGGGGATGTCCACCTGACCAAGAATGTTTTCGCTAACAAGCCTTACCGTCCATGCTGGAATTTTCTGGCTTGCTTCTATTCGCATTGCAACGCTGGGTAGTATCTGATCATAAAGCTCGAAGTTATTTACACTCACATCAACAAGCGCAAGTGAGTCTCTAAAGTCATCAGGTGCAGCATTAGCTCCCTGGCCACCAAAGCTTTCTAAGAAACTTGTCCATTGTTCGAGATTGAAAATAGGAATCTCACCTAGAACGACCAAGCCTGGCGCGTCACTATCTAGCAAACTCGTCAAATCATTGGAATCTGAACCGACATACACCACCCCTTTAGTGACAGCTGCGCCTTTCAAGTCCATCTGAAAGTTAAGGCTCTCGCCATAGCGGCCATCTACGGATTGGTTTTCACCAAACCCAAAATTCAAAACCAAAGGCCGAGTCTCTTGTGCTGCTTTTCCAAACGGTTCTGGAAAGTTTGAGCTGGCCCCTTTTAAGTCGGTTTGAATTGACAGGAAAGTCTGTGAATTTGCAGCGGAGGATTGATTGAGATTCAGCTTGGCAGTGTAATTAAACTCACCGCTCATCTGACGCAATAGGTCGGCAATGAAGTCGCTCTGCATTGGCCACTCAATTAACTCAGGTATCGCAGCCATGCCCGTCGAATCGATATAAATAGCCTCTAATTCTCCTTCGCGACTTAAAGACGACAAAGTGAAATTAGCTGGTCTGCCAAAAACATTGCCACTTAAAGTTGTTTCCTCAACACCAGTTTCAGTATCGAAAATAACCGGCCCCGAAAGCTGAGACACAGTAAGCGAATATTCAGGAAGAGTGAGCTGATTGTCTAGAACATCCATTTCTAGACGAACTTTAGTTTCAGCATCAGGCACACCCAATGGAATATTGACATCCACGTCCACCTTGAAATCTCCCGCCGCTTGCCAGCTAGAAAATTCCTCTTTAAGGTCTTCTCCTACTCCAGCATTTTGTAGATAAGTCAGCCCATCGCTGGTTAGACCACTCGCATTGCCGGCGATATTGATCCAATTTTCGTCATCCAAATTCCGGCGCACCTTACCACTGGCGCCATCTAAGCTAAGGTTCAACGAGCGACCAGCGCGAATTTCCAAGTCAACATCATTATCAGCAGTAAGAACCAAAGCAGAAAGGTCATTTATCTCAGGCCAGGCTTCGCTAAAACGTAATTGACCTTGTTCCATTTCAAAATAGCTTTGAAAAGTTTTCAGCTCAGCAGAGGCCCCCGGTAAGGTCGAGCCTCTGTAAATAATCCCCGCATTAGTAACGTCGCCTGATAATTCCGCCTCGTCTAACCACTGCATAGTATTTAGTAAATTGTCGGTTATGCTAGGGCCATCTGGCAGATAAAGGTTTTTCTGCTGCCCATCCAACCGTGACGCGCCAACATAAAGATCTAATTCTGATTCTGATTCTCGAAGACCATCGGGGTAACGGCGTAAATAGCTCGCAAACTGTGCACGCGCATCTACCGCGTCTGATTCGGCGACAATCACAGAGCTGCTTAGTCTGATTTCTTGACCGTCGCTAATATCAATCAAAAAATCAAGAGCACCGTTAGCATAGCTGTAGTCCCAAGTAGAGGAGAAAATATTAGGAAAACTCATACTAAAATTCGTTGACTCTATTTCGCCGACGCCGCTTAATATCTCGGTAGAGGCATCAAATTCCAATTCAACGAAGCCGTCTATACCCGCTAGATTGGGTGAGCCTCCAACCGCGCTTGCCGCAACAGCTCGAACGTTAGAACTAAGCGCAAGAGTTTTAATTTTATCATCAGCTAATGACCATATAATGTTGAGGTTTTCAAAAGCACCTTTAGGTGAATACTGTCTTAATTGATTATTTATTTCTGCCGGCAAAAACCCGCTAGCTAAAGCGACTCCACTAAGAAGATCTATATTGACTCGGTCTGCTACCACAGCAATATCTTGTTCGGATTTGATACTCAATGAGCTATTAAAATTCAACCAATTGATTCCATTCCAAGACATATGCATATCAGAAAGATTTAACTGCGAGATGGAACCGACGCTGGTCTCATCAAAATCGACCGACACGATACCGCTGAATTGTTGCAGCGTAGTGCCTTCTGAGTAGGGCCCTTTGAAAGCCAGTCTAGAAATCTGAGGCTGAACGATTAAACTTGTTGGTCGACCTCTTTCCAAATCTAACCAGATTCCAGCACCGCCGAGCAACTGCGTTAAAGTGAGTTGATCGCCATATTCGCCCGCTGCCAGTTCAGAATAGTTGCCTACTGGAATGTCTACGTGTAATTGACCAGACATGTCACTCAAAACCGCACCAACAGCCTCAAGCGATACTTTTACTTCAGCTCGACTACGATCAGGAAAAGCAGTGGCATGAATATAGTGCTTCGCATCCTGATTGCGAATTGATGCCGCACCGTCATTGAATCGAAACCTTCCACCGTTTTGAGTTTCAATGTTGATGCCCACCCCTGACATATCTAGTCTAGAGATTCGTAAAAGCGCATCATAAACTGTAGCCAACTCCATGCTTTGCTCAGCGTCCACACTCATGCCTTGCAGCTGCCAACTGCCGCTTGTAGTTTGCTCAACATTAATCTCTAAGCTTTCTACCCGAAAGTCTTGCAAAACCCACTGCCTACGCCAAATGCTTTTTGGTACATCGAGCTCTATAGTGGCTGAGCTAAAATATAGTGCGCCAGCAGAAGTCGGCGGGGCTGATTCTTGGCCGTCGCTCACTTTCAGATTCAGGCCGTCAATTTGCAGGATTGGATTAAACCCACTAAAACTGCCAGTTAGCTTTTCAATAGAGACAGGGACCCCGGCAACAGCGGATAGTTGTTGCTCAAAGAATTCTGTGTACTGGGAAACCGCCGGCATGAACTGCCTGCCGATGCTGACATAGGCTGCCATCAACACGACAGCAACCACGGTGACGATTACCGTTTGCTGGCGTAGTTTTTTAAAGATTTTTGCAACCATATCTGTAGCAGTAGAAGTCAAGGCTAAAAACATCTCTTTTGAGGGTGAGTGGCCACGGTACCTTCGATACAGTATCAGGCTAGCTTGATAGCGCCTGAAAACTTAACTTGATTCTTAGTATAAAACGACGTCAAACTGCTCTTGAGTATACATAGGTTCAACCTCAAATTTGACCGTCTTGGCTACTAAATCTTCCAACTCGGCGAGAGTATTAGACTCTTCATCTAAAAGTCTATCCACTACGATTTGAGAAGCCATCACCAACAGCACATTGCTGTCATAGGCCTTGGCCACCCTGAGCACTTCACGAAATATCTCAAAGCAAACTGTCTCGGCCGATTTCTGCCTTCCACGACCTGCACATACTGAGCACGGTCCGCTTAAAATCTGCCCTAAGCTTTCCCTAGTCCGTTTTCTGGTCATTTCTATTAATCCCAACTGGGACAACGGTGCTATCGACGTTTTAGCTCTATCTTTTTCCAGAGCCTTAACAAAAGTGCGCTGGACTTGGCGCTGATGCTCTCGGTCTATCATGTCGATAAAATCAATGATTATTATACCGCCAAGATTTCTAACTCGAAGCTGACGAGCAATAGCAGTCGCCGCCTCCAAATTGGTCTTTAAAATCGTTTCTGCATGATTACGACTTCCCAAATAACTGCCAGTATTGACGTCGACAGTAGTCATGGCCTCGGTTTGATCTATGACTAAATCACCACCTGACTTGAGCTTCACTTGCCGGCCTAAGGCCTTATTAATTTCATCTTCAATACCGTACACATCGAAAATGGGCCGTGCGCCACTATAGCGTTCAATAACGGTCGCTGAGTCAGGAATAAAGTCATCCAAGAACTGACCCATCTCATCAAAGGACTGATGATTGTCGATACGAATTCTCTCTACCTGCGGCGTGATAAGATCTCTAACTGTTCTCATATAAAGAGGCACATCTCGGTATACGGTTTTGATACCGTCATTGCGCTCAATTCTTGTCGCCACCTTTCCCCACAGCCTTTTTAAAAACCTTATGTCCTCTTTAAACTCGGTGGCACTCGCGTTTTCTGCCGCGGTCCGAATTATGAACCCGCCGCGATCATCCCATTCCTCTTCATCTAAACACTGTTGTAGCTGTCCAAGTAATCGCTCTCGCTCCGGCTCATCTTCCAAGCGCTGGGATACCCCGGTGTGCTTGGACCGTGGAATATAGACTAAGTTTCGTGAAGGGAGTGTCAGATGTGTCGTTAACCTGGCTCCTTTGGTACTTATCGCATCTTTCGCAACTTGGACAATAATATACTGCCCTTCTCTTACAAGCTCATGCAGGGCCTTATGTGATTCTAGTCGGACTTCATAACCTTCGTGGTCAATGACACAAATATCGGATGCGTGAATAAAGGCTGCTTTCTCAAGCCCAATATCGATAAATGCAGCGTCCATCCCAGGCATGACACGAACCACTTTGCCTCTGAACACATCGCCAACATGCCCGCGATTATTGTGTCTCTCTATATAAATTTCCTGCAATAAACCATTTTCGATAAGGGCTACTCGAGTTTCACCGTTGGTGACATTGATCAGAATTTCTTCACTCATACGCCGGCCACCCCCTGCTGCCAAATAGCCACTTTGAACTCTTCCAGATACTGAGCAGTTTCGAACAAAGGCAAACCTACTACATTGCTGAAACTGCCTTCGATGGATTCAACAAATGCAGACCCAAACCCCTGAATAGCATAGGCGCCTGCCTTACCGACAGGCTCTCCAGTTTCCCAGTACCGCTGTATCTGTGCCGCTGAGATGGCTCTAAAATTTACCGTCGTTCGGACCACACTCGAGCGTTGCCTCAAAGAGTCGGCAAGCATAATTGCGGTAAGAACTGTATGTTCGCGATTCGAAAGCAGGGCCAGCATTATCGCGGCATCTGCGCTGTCCTTAGGTTTACCTAAAATTTGATCATCGACTATAACGGAGGTATCAGCCGCCAAAACCAGTCTATCTGGGTGCGCCACCAAAGCAGATTGCGCCTTCTCAAGTGCCACGCGTTGAACATAGTCATGGGGCTTCTCCCCATCGAGAACAGATTCATCGATATCCTGAGGACAAACTTGAAAGGCCACCCCTAAACAGAGTAACAGTTCTCGGCGTCTTGGAGAATTAGAAGCCAATAGTAGAGGTGAGCTACTCATAATACGCGGCCCTTAGGCTTCAGCGCACAGCAAAACTACGACGAATTTGTCGCAGTAAATGAAATAGCGAGGGCCAAATAGCGGCACTGGTCAAAGCGGCCATCAGGAACATAATATTCCCATTAATTGATTGGGCGGTCATTATTTGTAGCCAGTGGCATAGCACCAGATTCAGCCCCACTAAAGCTAAAACCAAACCGCTCTGCTGTATGGATGTGAACATTCTCAAGCGCTGATGCAGACTCAACGTCACATAAGCGACGATCACTAACGACATCGCATTTACGCCGAGTATGGTGCCTTCAAGGATATCTAACATAATACCCGCGACCCAGGCTGAGCCAATGCCTACTCTATAAGGCAATGCCATAACCCAATAAATTAATACCATCGGCACCCACTCAGGCCGATAGTTCATTGCCCATTCTGGAAACGGGACGATTGCCAGCAAATAGGCAACTAAGAAACTAAGGCCTATTACCCAGATCCGGTGCGCTCGCTGCCTCATAAATTTTCCTGTTTTGCAGCCTGTACAGGCTCAATCTGAATAACTTGTTCGTCAGAGGCGCTGTCACTCACCTCGACTTTAATGGCGCTAGGCTTATCAGGAAACACCAACAAAACGTTACGGGTGCTGGCTATCTGAGCAAGAGGCCGAGCTTTGATTGTTGCAAAATCTTGACCGGGGTCAGCGAAGACGCTAATCACTTCTGCGACGGGATAGTTTTTGGGGTAAACCTGACCCATGCCTGAGCTGACTAAGATATCCCCAGCCACCATATCCTGCGTCTGCGTGACATATTCCAACTCTAACTCGGATGTCGTTGTACGACTCCCGCGCGCTAGCGCCCTCTCACCATTTCGATTTATCTCAACTGGTGTGATGTGACGATAATCGGTAATTAATAAAACCCAGCTAGTAAACGGCAGCACTTCGTCCACTTGCCCCATCAAGCCGTTAGCATCCAAAAGTGCCTGGCCTAGAAAAACATTATCTCTCGTACCTTTATTGATCAGCACCCGTTTTGAAAATGGATTTGGAGAGACGTTGATAATTTCAGCATGCAGGACATCGCCTTGGATTACTTCAGCCGCCGCTCGTAACTCTAATAAACGACTATTCTCACTCGCCAAGGACTCAAGCAACTGCAATTCACGCTGAGCTACAAGCAATTCTTCCCGGAGCCTGGTGTTTTCCTCAACTAAATCAGCATGGGATACAAAGACGTCATCGAACCAAAATGAAACTCGAGCAGGAGCGTCTGCAACCCAATAAATCGGTGTGATTGCGTAGGCAATACCGAAACGAGCTTTCTCAAGATAGCCGAATCTGCTGTCGGCAAACATGACACAAACCGAGAGCAAGAAGAAGGCAAGCGCCCGATACTCAAGCGCCACACCTTTTGTAAATAGGGTTTTATCGATTGCTAGGTCACCTCGTCGCAGATAACCCGATTATAGACGGCAAAGGTGTTCAATGTCTCTGCCTGCCCTAACGCTTTATTGCTAGGGTGCTAAGTTCTTTGTCGGCAAAAATGTTGATCTCAACATTAACTGCCACCCTTAAGAAGGCCGATTTAGAGGCAGCCTACTCCAGCGTTAGCAAATCGATGTCATGAGAATCCATGAGTTCCATCGCCTTGCCTCCACCTCTAGCAACACAGGAAAGTGGATCTTCAGCCACAATCACAGGCAAACCAGTTTCTTCGGATAGCAATTTATCCAAATCTTTTAATAAGGCGCCGCCACCAGTCAAGACTAGGCCACTTTCTGCAATATCAGAGGCCAACTCTGGAGGAGACTGCTCAAGGGCACTCTTTACGGCTTGAACAATTGCCGAGAGAGACTCCTGCAATGCTTCAAGAATCTCATCGCTGTTAAGCGTAAAACTGCGTGGCACCCCTTCCGCCAGATTTCGTCCGCGGACATCAATCTCTCTTACCTCGCTAGGGCTTGAGGGATAAGCACAGCCAATTTCTTTTTTAATTCGCTCTGCTGTTGCATCACCAATGAGGCTTCCGTAGTTGCGGCGAACATGTGTAGTGATAGCTTCATCAAACCGATCACCACCAACTCTCACTGACTCAGAGTAAACAACACCGTTGAGAGAGATAATCGCTATTTCTGTCGTACCACCACCAATATCCACAACCATAGAACCACTGGCTCGATCTACCGGTAAGCCTGCACCAATAGCCGCAGCCATCGGCTCTTCTATTAATCGAACATCGCGCGCACCCGCACTTGCTACAGACTCGCGAATTGCACGACGCTCGACCTGAGTCGATTTACACGGAACGCAGACCAAAACACGGGGGCTGGGCGGGAAAAAGCTATTTTCATGTACTTTATTGATGAAATGCTGCAGCATTTTTTCAGTTACCTGAAAATCTGCAATCACACCATCTTTCAAAGGTCTAATAGCCGTAATATTACCGGGAGTGCGACCTAGCATTCGTTTCGCGTCTGAGCCTACGGCTGTGACGGTTTTCTGGCCATTGTGAGTACGAATAGCGACAACAGAAGGTTCATTCAACACAATGCCCTGATCTCTGACATAAATGAGTGTGTTCGCAGTCCCTAAATCAATGGAAAGATCATTGGAGAACAATCCCCGAATTTTTTTAAACATGAATATATCTATTCCTTAGTTAAAGATTCGATTCTTAGCATGCATTGTTATTTTTACGGCAAGGAGCTTCAATGATTTAGCAATCACCTAGCTATTATTTAGATGCCTGTAAAGAATGAATAAGAGAGCCTACCCTGTGGCATTCGCTCAAATACAATAGTGAACCTTCGATGGAATCTCCCGGAGCGTTCGACCTAAAACCCTAAATACAAGTATACTCTCGCCTTTGCGGCAATTAGGACGCACTCTAACAACGGCGGGGGGTTAGAGCAAGCACCGGTAATCAAAATTTTGCGGCGCAGCGTGATTGACCGCCTGTAGTAACTTTTAATGACCTAACACGGGTTTTCCCGGAGATAACCAATGCCACTCGACAAAGCTGAAGTAGAAAAAATCGCACACTTGGCACGCCTGTATATCAGTGAAGCGGATACTGAAGAGGTAACTAGCCGCATTACGGACATACTCAACCTGATTGACCAGATGCAAACTGTGGACACAGAGTCTGTTGAACCGCTAGCGCATCCTTTAGACATGGTGCAGCGGCTGCGAGCGGATGTAGTAACCGAAACGGACACTCGAGATCAATTGCAAAGTCTCGCACCTGACGCTCAGGATGGCCTTTATCTAGTACCTAAGGTTATAGAATAGCGAAACTAAGCGCGCTTTTTGCTCAGGACGTCTAGTTTTGATTGTTTTCTTCTCAGCTTCATTACACCTTTTAAATAACCACGACCAGTGAATTGCACTGATGGATTTTTAACATGATTGAAAAGACAGTCGCCGAACTCTCCGCGGCAATGACAAGCGGCGATATCTCCAGCGTTGAATTAACCCAATCCTATTTGGACCGA
>JBLHVT010000121.1:0-9119 GCA_047628735.1 Glaciecola sp. | reverse complement strand
CGGATAGCATAGCTGATATGGGCAATACGGAAACCTGCGAATACTGGCGTTACTGTGCAATGAGCGGCAGTCTTTGCACTTGCTGTGGCGGCTCAGTTACTCAATGCCCTCCCGGTGCAGAAACCGCCACAGTAGCGTGGGTAGGAACCTGTCAGAATCCAGCCGATGGCCAAGATTACTTGATTTCCTATAACGATTGCTGCGGCAAGAGTAGCTGTGGACGCTGCGGTTGCCATCGCTCGGAAGGCGATCGCCCAGTATATTTCCCAAGCAAGGCGAACAGCATTCTTTGGTGCTTCGGATCGACCAGCCATGCTTATCACTGCACCCTGGCACGAATCTTGGGCGTACAAAACAGCAATGTTGCGGAGCCCTAGTATGATCCGAATCAAGAGTCTCGCGATTTTTGTAGCTACAGTATTTTCTCTGCTGGCCGCTGCGGTTAGTGCGCAGACCACTAGTGCGCCGCAAGCGAACTATCTTCAACACTGTGCTGGCTGCCATCACTTTGATGGCAGCGGCTTGCCTCCGGAGGTCCCTAATCTGAGCACTGATCTGGGCTATCTACTTGATAGTGCTAAGGGGCGAGACTTCATGCTGCGCGTGCCAGGTGTGACCGGTGTGCCAATTAGCGCGGAGGAGGTCACTGATTTGCTCAACTGGATGATTGTGAAATTCTACCCAGACCGCTCTGATTTTGAGCCTTTTAATATTGAGGAGATATTAGTAGGCCGCGCCAGCCCGCTTTATGACCCTTTGAAGGTTCGCAAAGAGTTGTTCCCAGACTTATGATGAAGTTCGCCATCCCACTATCTATCTCTGCAGTAATTTTATTATTATTTAGTACATTGGTTTGGGGTGAAGAAACGGATCCGCCGGCATTCGCCTATCTTCTCCATTGTTCGGGCTGTCATTTGGAAGATGGCTCCAGTGCTCCTCCTTTAGTGCCGGATTTACGCAGTGATTTGGGGCCTTTACTGGCAAGCCCCGAAGGTCGACGCTATTTACTAGGGGTTCCCGGGGTTACCGACACTCCTATCCCTGCATCTGAAATGGCAGGTCTGATGAACTGGCTAATTGGTACTTTGTATCCAGACCGGACCGACTTTGAGCCGTTCACCGTCGAAGAAATTAACAATGGACGCCTAAATCGTTTAGATGATCCTTTGAAAGTTCGCGGCGAGCTTTTCCCCAAATTGCTCGGCAAGACTGATGATTCCGAGGACTAGTGCATTTTAAGCGGCGGCGTTTATGTTGATTTATGTAGGAAGAAAAGTGTGGTCCTGAGCTAATACGGTCGTGGAGCGGGATTCCCTTGTTGCTCCTCTTTCAGCCTTCTCTTTCAGCCTTCTCTTACGGCCTTCTCGTTCTGCGTTTCCCAAATATTTGTCAATTCTCAACTGGTATGGGATAAGATATCCTGGCTCGCGTTTTCCGCATAGGGCTGCCTGCTGGGCTCTTGCCTCGCTGTTGTTTTACGAGGCAGAACATTTATTCATGAGACAAAGACATTTATCACGAGACAAAAACATTTATGACTATAAGTTCACACAAGATATTGCAGTTTTTCACTAGCGCACTATTGTTGCTAGCGTTTTGCCAACAGTTGAGCGCACAAACTCGCTATGTTGATCCGGCGACTGACGAATCTAGGCTGCCTTATGACGGTAATGTGTTGACCGATCGCGGTGACGATCAAATTGTGAGGTTTCGAAATTGGGATGCATTTAATCCAGTGCGAACGATCAGGGCCGGGGCCGAAACCCTTGAGCTGCCGAATGCGCCTGCCAATTTTTCCAACTTTAGCTATAAAGTGGATGGCGAGGCTTTTACCTTAAATGACTACATGATCAAAAATCATACTGGGGGCCTGTTAGTCATCAAGAATGGTGAGATCATGCTGGAGAGATATGGTTTAGGTAACACTGAAGAAACCTTGTGGATCTCTTTTTCTGTTTCTAAATCTGTGACTTCAATGCTTTTAGGCGCTGCAATTAAAGAAGGGTATATCACCAGCGTTGATGATCCTGTTTCAGAGTATTTGCCTCGCCTTAAAGGCAGCTCTTATGATGAAGTCAGTATTCGGAACATCCTTCATATGGCTTCCGGTGTCCAGTGGAACGAGGACTACACTGATCTGAATTCTGATGTGGCGACTTACCCCTCAGACAAAGTCATCGAAATGCAGCGCTACCTTGGCACTAAACCGCGGATTGCGCCTGCCGGTGAAAAATTTAATTACAGCACAGCAGATACGGATCTGGTCGGGGCCATTGTCCGCGCCGCCGTCGGTAACAATCTAAGCACTTACTTAGAAAACATGATGTGGCAGCCATTCGGGATGGAGTTTGATGCCAACTGGGGAACTCATGGTAATGAGGGTGAGCACGGCGGTTGTTGTATGAACATGGCGCTTCGCGACTACGGTCGTATCGGAATGTTTGCAATGAGCGAAGGGCAGTTGCCCGATGGCCGTAAAATATTACCCGATGGCTGGATGGAAGAGTCTTCAACTCCCTCTGCAGGAAACTCAGGCTATGGCTATTTATGGTGGCTCAATAATGACCGTACCTATCGAGCCCAAGGAATTTTTGGTCAAGGCATCTACGTGAAACCCGAGAGTGATCTGGTTATTGCGGTAATCAGTGCCTGGCCAGTCGCGGCATCGGGCGGGTCTGTTTACAACGCCCATCGTAACGCGTTCTATGACGCCGTTGATGCTATGTTGAAGTAGAAATGCCACGTTTCAGTTCGTGTTTTCACTAGCTATTAACTTAAGTAACGTGGCCGCTAATGTTAGTAAGGCCGTCAGTGGATAGGGCAGTTTGCTGCGTAATGAAATTGTCTCTGTGCTGCACGATTGAACACTTCCCTGTCCGTTGGAACTTAGTATCTCTGTCGTTTCTGTGAAAACTCGAGCAAAGCACTTTTGCTCACCTAAGTGCCAGCGCAAACATAAGTGCCAGTGCAAACATAAGTCGATCCGGCCATTTACAAATTTCAGCACACTGGATAGTCTTAAGCTTCCAAGGTTAATTAACTCAGGCTGCAAGAATGACACTTACCCGAAGAGAATTAATGGCCGTCTGCGGGTCTCTGGCGTTGGCAGCATCTGCGCTGCCAACTTTAGTGCAAGCTGCAACAAACTTAAACGTTTTAAAACCGAAGCGCCTGCGACAAGGTATGACGGTAGGTATAGTGACACCCGCTAGTAATGTGCCCGAAGATCAGGATTTGCACACAGCCATGGATTTAGTACGCTCACTCGGGTTTAACGCCAAGCCATCTCCGAACCTTTTTAGTCGAACTCAATATTTGGCCGGCACTGACAAGGAGCGAGCCGATGACCTTAATGCCATGTTCGCTGACACTGAGGTCGATGCCATATTTTGTGTAAGGGGCGGCTATGGCTCTGGCCGATTACTGCGATATCTCGACTACGATACGATAGCGGCCAATCCAAAAGTTATTATGGGATATAGCGATATCACCGCGATTTTAAATGCTATTTACCTGCGCACTGGATTAGTTACTTTTCACGGACCTATTGCCGGCGGAAATTTTTCAGACTACACCTACGATCAATATAAAAAGGTTTTGATTGAGCCTACTTCAAACACTCGAATAGGCGAGGCGCCTGAATTTGAAACAAGCCCTGGCGTTGTCGATTGGGAAAATCGGCTGACGAGTATTGTTTCCGGCACGGCCGAAGGCCATTTGATAGGAGGCAACCTTTCATTGATGGTGACTTTGCTTGGCACTCCGTACGAGCCAAATTTTGAAGGTGCTATTTTGTTTCTAGAAGATGTTTCGGAACCGCCATACAGCGTTGACCGCATGCTTACTCATCTGTGGATGGCTGGCAAGCTAGAGCAGGTAGCTGGTATTGTGCTCGGAAAGTTCTCTGACGATAGCTATGACAGCAACACTTTTAGCATGGAAGAAGTGCTGCGTGATCGTCTTGAGCCGTTAGGTATTCCTGCACTTCGTGGCGCTATGATCGGCCACATTGAAGACAAAACTGTGGTGCCCTTGGGCGTTAGAGCGAGACTCGATGTGGACGCTAAGTCTTTAACTTTGCTTGAGGCTGCGGTCAGCTAATTACTTGATGATTGCCAGCTAAATTAGCCAGTTGAAGTAGGCGGCGATAAGAGCTCTCTTGGGTTGGTTGTTCTAGCTAATCATCAAACAAAGCTGACTGAGTCAATTCGCCTGCTATTGGCAGCAATCTGTTCGAGTCACCGTCGGAATTACTCGTGCCATTTTTTTTAGAAAATGAAGGTGCAGGTGCCAATTGACATAGTTTTTGTTCTTCTTATATTCTTTCCGAGAGGACTAATTAAGCGCGATCCAGTCATCTGCTGGAGGGTGTCTCATATGACTATTTATCTCACTTATCAGGAAAGCCAGTGTTGCCGGAAACCAATCCATCTTTCGCGTCAAGAGTCTAGCTGGGAAAATAATGTCTAAATCAAATCCTCCTCATTTTGCGACTTTAACTGTTGCTGCCGATCAGCCTATTGCGGCGTCCCGCCATGGGAAGATTCAGCGTGTTGCCGATGATGTCTACATGGTGCGGGGTCGAATGCCTTCCACGCCAAAAAGACCTTTATTTGAACGTTTGTTTATGTACTATTCGCGCACTATGACAATTGTGCGCAGGAAAACAGGTGCCGGAGACTATGAGCTAAGCCTAATAAATAGCCTGCGTCTTAGTGACAAGGCACTTAAGCAACTATCTGAGTTAGGGAAGGTGAAACATATCGTTCGCCTGGGCTCATTTCACGGGGTCGATGATGCTTTCTACTTGCAACGCTTCGATGCCAAATATTGGGTTGTCGAAGGTATGAAACATGCATCAGGCTTGACCGTTGAACCTGAAATCTTGTCAGACACCAAGCTTCCTATATTAGAAAGCCAGCTTTTTAGTTTTGAGAACTTGCCCTACCCAGAGGCAATTATAGTTCTTCCTGCCACAAGCCACAGAGCGGGCATAGCCATCACCACAGATTCTATTCAGAATCACAGGTCAATCTTTGACATTGATAACTCGCCGTTGGTCTCTCTTGGGATCTGGCGCATAGGTCTGGCAGGAGCGGCACGCTTAGGCCCAATCTGGTTGCGCGAGCAAATGCCACAAAGAGGTGATTCGATCCCGCTAACAGCCTTGGAGAAGAAACAGAACATAAGTATTTTTTTCAGGCCGCAGTATCAGCGGCTATTGGACCATCATGATTTTGACATGTTAATGCCAGGTCATGGCTGGCCAATAACTCGAGGTGCCAAAAAGGCAATAACTGCCAGCATGGACAGCCAGCTCTGCACTAGAGGGACACTCATCAGATAACCAATTAACTCAACTGTCACACTTCAACTTCGAAACTAGCTTCATAGTTGGCATAGCGTAATCCTTATTCTACTATCTGATGAGTGTCCCCCCATTTAGCCGCAGTCTCGGACTAGTTCGCTGCTTTATCTGCAAACTGAATTACTGTACTTTTAAGCTAATCTCCGATCATCCAACTAATAGGAATAATGCCGATGAGCTTTGCAGCAGGAATACTTGAAGGAAAAACAGCGGTCGTTACAGGCGGCGCTACTGGTATTGGTTCACATATAGTTCGCATGCTCGGCTCACTTGGTGCAACCGTTGGAATTGTTAGCCGCAAGGAAGAAAAGCTCCGAGCTGCAGTTGACGCGTTCAAAAGTGACGATGGTATTGATGTTAAATGGCGCACCGGTGATGTACGAGATCCAGACGCGATGAAAGCTGTTATGGCTGACCTTGCGAGTGAGCTTGGTGGTATTGATATTCTGATCTGCAACGCGGCAGGCAATTTTATCTGCCCAACTGAAGACCTCTCTTGGAACGGTTGGCGCACTGTTATCGACATCGACTTGAACGGCACATTTAATTGCTGCCAGGCTGCACTGCCGTACTTAAAAGAAGCCGTTGATGGCGGCCGTATTGTTTCGATTAGCGCAACTGCTGCTAACTTCGGGTGGCCCGGCGCTGCTCACGCAGGTGCCGCCAAAGCTGGAATTCAAAATTTGATGAAGACTCTCGCAGTTGAATGGGGTGGCTATGGCATACGAGCCAACTATATCTCTCCGGGTCCTATTGAGGGTACAGAGGGTGTTGATCGACTCATTATTGCCCAGGGCAAGTCTCAAGAAGCGCTTGATAAGATTCCTTTAGGTGCCTTTGGTCAAGGCAAAGATATCGCTAATGCAGTTGTCTTTCTTGCCACGGAATGTGGGAAGTATGTGTCAGGTGCTGAACTTGCTGTAGATGGAGGCAATCAATGGGCGAGGCAGTAAAGGGGAACGTTGAAAGCCTCTTAGCAAAAGAAACAAGGCTAAGTTAATAGGCTATTGGCGCATTAGAGCTCTTAGCCTTCTTGCTATATTTTTAACGTCCCCGTTTTATTCACGATCTTCAGTAATAATCTCTCATATGAATTATCATCAGGTGATGATCATAGCACTTCTGCGCTTTTCGCTGGTTCAAGATCACATAGTTTGAAATGTACTTGGAGATTTCATTCACCCTATTCGACTCAAACCCTATTTTTTGATGAACTCAGTTTTTGCGTTAGTTTTACTATTAACTGTCGCAGCGAATAGTAGTGCCCATCATTTAACCGCGGCTATTTAGAAAAATCTAGAAAACACTGATAAAATAGTAAGTTAACGGTATGTTTTTTTCCTCAAAAATTCCTTTCTGCGCGAGCTGATTCTTATTTTACTATTCTATAAGTGTGCCTAATTTACTGTGTTTCAGCCTTGCTACCAAAGCCAGGGCTTGAACCGAATACAAGGCCCAATCACGGTTTTATGCGGTGCGTTGCATTAGATGCGATTTACACAGATATAACGTGACCGATTGGTAAAATTTTACTTCCCAGCTGAATAGTAAGCCTATCCAGAAGAAAACTCTTCTCCAACTTTTTATTAGGCTCGTGCAGCGGCAGTATAATTTCATGCCTAAACTTCTTATTTGCTAAGCTCGTGACTCGCCGCGATCATCCCGATGTTTAGTGTCTTTATTTTGGAATCTAGAGAATTTTTGTGTTTGTAGTATTTAGTTCGAAAATCATTTTTACCCGGCTTGTCTTCCAGAAAATGGCGAGATGAATTACGTTCGTAATACGTAGCTTTCAAAAACTGATCTATCTTGTCGAAGCCCTTTTGAATCCCTTCGAGCTGCAATTCGAGATCGTCACCGAAGTAGGTCTTAACTTGGCCAAGGTAGGTGGTTCGGGATCGTTCCCATTGCACCAGACTAGCAATATAACGATCCCAAGCTGCTTCTTCACTCCGATCTATTTGGTTTGTTTTTGATTGGTTAGAATATGTCTCTGTCCTAAATACCAATGAATACAGAGCTTGATCGGCGAAATAGGAGAGTGTATCCATGTTGGAGCTAATCGAATCCAGTGCGCTATCTACTTTTGGGATTCGCTGGCTGATGTACTCTTGCCTCTCTTTAAACTTCGCTGCGCGGTCTTGAAAGTATTTTCCGGCAAGCGTTCCAATACCGCTTAATACGATGGGTAACATAGATATGGCCATGTGCTCTTCCTTGTTGATATCTGCTGATTTTCCCAATCTACTAGACACCTCAATGCGTTACAATGAGACACTACTATTAGCGAGAATGTGAAGCGTCCTCTATTCAGTAGAATTCACGATAAAAGGTAGACACAAGGGGACACAGATAAAATAGTAAGTTAACGGCTAGCTAATCATCAAACAAAGATGATTGAGTCAATCGGCGTGCGATGGGCAGCAATCTGTTCGAGTCACCGTCGGAATTACTTGTGCCATACCAGGCAACAACGACATCGCGATTCGGATCGACGAAAATTCCCTGCCCCGAATAACCGCCTTTGAACATAGCGCCATCAGGCCAGATCATGTCCCATTGCCAAGCGGCATGAGTTGGCACGTCACCGGGGAAGCGCCGCTCAAATGATTCCAATTGCTGGAAATCGAACCTAATGCCTTGGTTTGAGCTAAGGTCCTGAAGGTGATCCTTCCCGATAACCTCAAGGCCATTTGTTGCAGTAAAAATCTGCCCGAAGCGAGCAACATCTCTCAACCGCGCTGATATTCCTCCATGCGTGGCTGGGCTCCCGTCGGGGCTAATCATCATCATGGCATCGGCCTCGGCCCCCGTCTTATTCCAAACCAGATCTTGCAGCGCGAGCCAGAGAGGTTGGTTAGTTATGTTCTCAACAACTAGGCCGGTGACGAATGTATTTGCTGACACATACTCATACTTTTCACCGGCAGGCAGATGGCGCCTCATGGTGACTAAATTCTCTATTGTCGTTTGCGGCGGATTGACCGGCGCGGTAAGACCCATAGATTCTTCATAGCGGTAAATACAAGTTTCCGTATTCTGATAACCATCCCGGTCCAGACAGGAGATTCCAGATGCCATGTTCACTATATTTCTTAGGCTAATACCTTGCCATTGTGTGCCAGCCAATTCGGGCACGTAATTATCTGCGGGCTGTTCCATGTCCACCTTGCCCATACTCTCCAGTGCTGCCAGCGCAGTCGAGACAATGACCTTGGTAACTGACCAACCGAGATGTCTCTGAAAGGGCTTCATTCTTGGATAGGATTCATACACAATTCTGCCGCCGGCCAGCACAATCACGCCATCGACTAGAGGGCTGTTCTCAACATAGTTCTGCAAGGTCGAATCACCTGCTGGTGTGGTGATTGAGAAATTCGCTACGCAAGTTTCACTTGCACCCTCAAGTAACCGCTCAGGTGAGGTTCTAGCGATCGTGGCATGGGGATAAAAAGAGGTAAAATTCTTCCATACATAATGACTGACCAGGCCGCCATCGTCGAAATTCTGAGGCGTATGCAGCTGATAAAGTTCGCGCACCTGAGTCAACGAGGGTTGATCCTGCGCGTGCGCGGCAGTAGAACTAAGCAGTGTGATAACCAAGCCAGCGGAAAAGCTAATCGCAGTGGTAAAGCAAATATGACTATTCATGAAAATATCCCAAACCTAAGTGCGCCGAGTATCTTGGCCTACCTTAGGTTTAGGATTGTATTTTTGCAAGCGGTTGGCAAAAACGGGATAGATTCATTTA
>JBLHVT010000120.1:0-9186 GCA_047628735.1 Glaciecola sp. | reverse complement strand
ATCCTTCTAGCACTAAGCCTTGACCATTTAAAACTAAATCTGCACTAGGCCCAGCCTTTGTAGAGAGATTAAAACGCATCTCTAACGTTGAGGAAACAACGGCATGGTCTTCAAAAAGATCGAAGTGGAGGGATGTCTTATCGATCAAAAAAGACGGCTCTGAATAATCTTTAAGATAGGTAGTGCTAGCTTGTGCATTTTTCATAAAATCTTTAACCTTTTATCCATAACACAGAATTCATCAATTATGGCTTATGAACTAACTTCAACATCGTAACCTGAAAAACGGCGCATATTGATTACGCCGTTATCGAAAATTAAGTACTGACCTTTTATTCCCTGCAACGTTCCTTCTACAACCGGGTCTTTGTCAAAATTGAAAGAATTGATTTTTTCAAGATAACGGACAACCGGATAAACAATTTCAACTGGATCAATGCCAGTCAACATACTAATGGCAAAGAAACCAAACCGCTCTTCTAATGCAGCAATATCGGAGCGGCATTCCTCGATTAAACCGACACTCTTAGCCTTCATGTCTAACTCTTGCGCTGTACCTTTTAACATTTCACGCCAATTGGTTTTATCAGCAACATGTTGTTTAAAAATGACTTCCAGCTCACCTGACTGTAACCTTGTTCTCACTCGGGCAATAGCCAAAGCTTGTGTGGCACCTTGATCTATCCAGCGCGTCGGCACTTGAGTTGCCCTTGTTATACCCACTTTTAAACCGGATGAGTTCGCCAGATAGACAATATGATCTTGCATGCAATGACGCTCACCCCATCCGGGCTCTCGACAAGTACCCTGATCAAAGTGGCATTTTTCTGGGTGGATAATACAAGAATCACATTGAGCCAATTTCTGAAGACAGGGAAAGCAATACCCTTGGTTGAAGCTTTTATTCGTTTTCCGGCCACAGTTGACACAATGAATTTCGCCACTATATTCAAGCTTGACCTTGCGCTCGAGCAAAGAATTCATATCGATGTCTTTCTCACCGAGGCGCAGCGTATATTCTACTGGGACGGCCAAGCGGCTGCGCATTTTTCTTACTCCGCCTTTTGCGAGAGATTCCATTTCCTAACTCTTCACCCTTGACTCCATGGAGCCTCATAAATAGCTAATTCGAATTTGGCTTTGCAGTTAAAAGAAGGCCGCCTAATGTTTAAGTTTTGATGCGCAGTTTGAATTCAACAGAGCGCCGGTTCTATCGTCTTCCGAAATATGTTCAGCTTCATATAAAATGATTGCTTGCATACAGTTCTCTATCTGCCCACTGGAAAGCTTGCTGCCATCCTCCCACTTCCCTATCTCCACCGCAGTTCTAAGACTGTCGTAAACACTCGGCGTGATTTCCTGCAGCAGCAGTTCTAATGTTTCTGGAACTAAGGATGCTTTTTTATCAGTATCATTTTCATTGCTCATCTAAACCTTCCTAATTTCAGTTCGCTCAAAAGTGGCGGTGGTGTCCTAAACCGAACGTGAACAACCTATTTTTCAATACCCAACTTTCTATTTTCTACTTATCGGTAGATGACCGACCGCGGTGTTTTTGAGGATATAACGATTGTAAATCACGACGCCACCACCTAACACCAGACCACTGAGTAGGCCGCCTATATGCGCCGCTGTCGCAACAAGGGAGGATGCTAAAACCTCCATTGCAATCAAAGCCACAACAAAAAACACGAGCATATTTGAATTAAGAGATAAGTAGCTTTTCGGCATCAATTTATGAATCACCCATGTGTATCCGACCAAACCATAAACCACCCCCGACATGCCGCCAAAATTATTCGCGTCATTGACCATATACTGCGTGGTGTTACTCACAAATGAAGTCGCTAAAACTAAGGCAACGAAACTCCAGGTGGATTGAATAGACTCTAGCTGCCTGCCGAAGTACCACAGCCATAGCATGTTAAAAATCAAATGGAGTTCACCAAAGTGAAGAAACATTGGGGTAAAAGTACGACCCAAATCAGTGAAGCTTTTTATATCTGATAGCAGATTCAGTAAGCCGTCACTTGCCAGTAAGGGATAAAAAAGAATCGCCAGCCTCTGCGGATAAGAACCCAAGCCGCTTACAACCGCAACAACTATACAAACGGCAAACAAAAATGCGGTTATCGGGTAATAATAAATTGCTGCAGCGGCGCTATTTAAGAGAACACGTAAGTCGGGGATTACGGGCTCGCGAGTGTTATTGCTTGCGGAACTGTCGTCTGCACAGCGCTCATCGCCGGAATCATGGCCTGCACTCAGCCATTTTTCCAGAGCATTCTGAACAGCCTCCGCTTCCCCTTCAGAGGCTACCCATATTACCTGCTGGCCGGACTCTTCATTAATTCGATGCGCCAAACCCTGAGCATGCAATAGCTTGGAAAAATTTAAAAGATTAGTATCTGTAGGTAAACTTGCAGCTTTAATCATTGAGATTCGTCTAGAGTCTTGCCAAGGCGGCTACCCCACCCAAGTTTGCTTCGACAAGCTTCATAGAAGCTGTACTGCGGTGGATGTATTAGCTGCAAAGGCACAACTTTCTTCGTAACAATAATTTCATCCCCAGTCACCGCTATGTATTTTTCTTCACCGTCACAGCTAACTTGCGGCTGTAACTTGCCGTTGGGCGCCACCACAATGCGTATCTCGCTGTCCCCATCGACAACAATCGGTCTGCTATTCAGTGAATGTGGATACATCGGCACTAAGACAATGGCATTGAGATTTGGATGCATAATCGGCCCACCTGCGGACAACGCATAGGCAGTTGAACCGGTTGGAGTTGCGACAATTAGTCCGTCTGAGACCTGACTATAAACAAACTGGTCATTGACAAAAAGCTCAAATTCTATCATTTGCGCTGCCTGCCCCGGATGCAACACAACATCATTGAGCGCGGTGCCTAGTTTCTCTCGCTTGCCATTCATTACGCGAGCAGCATCCAGCAAAAAACGAGATTCGACACTAAACTCTCCCGCCAGAACCTGATCGATTTTTGCCTCTAATTCTTCCGGCAATATGTCCGTCAAAAAACCTAATCTGCCACGATTGATGCCAATCACGGGCACCTGATCGCTGGCAATGTGTTTCGCTACGGTGAGCATGCTGCCATCACCACCAACAACAATGACCAGATCGCAGCGGCTGGCCAGTTCGCGGCGGCTGCACGTTTCAACTTTCGGGGCCTTAAGCAATCCTGATGTCATATGATCTAAGACGGCGATTACTGGCTTCTCAGCCAAATAAGCCATAAGCCGCTTTAGTGTTTCTAAGACGCCTTTGTGATCAGGTCTTCCGACTATTCCTATACGCGTGAACTTCAGCATGTGACTCAGATTATTTCAAAACATTGAAACAAAATTGTAACACGCCGTGACGTGAGATCGTCAGCCATAATAGACAATGCTAAGGCATAATTTGATCAAGTGAAATAGCCAGCAAATAGAATTACATGCAGCTTCATAAAGACTTAACACGCAAACTTGCTGCACAGCATCTGCTTGAGCCGGTAAGTATTTGCTAAGCTATTGCAGCCTCGCCCAGCCCCTTACCCTCATCGACTCCAACTATACCGCCGGTGTGCAATGCGATGATTTGAGCGCCTCGAGGAAACGCATCTGCCTCAATCATGCTGAAAAGCCCGAACAACAGCTTTGCCGTATAAACTGGTTCAATGGGGATATCCGAAATCTCAGCAAACCCTTCAATAAACTCTGAAAGCTCAAGATTGCGCTTTGCGTAGCCTCCACAATGAAACGAATCTGATACATACCAAGGCACATTGACTGACAGCTCTGACTTATTCAGGCCTGATTCTATGTGGTCTGCAATCATTCCCTTAGCATTAAGCACCGACACACCCAATACTGAGTGCGGTGCCTGCAATATCTGCAAACCTTCTATGACACCGGTCATTGTCGCTCCCGTGCCACATGCCATGGCGATGGTTGCTTTTGAGTCCCCCGTGATAGAGCAGGCCATATCGGCGATCTCTCGGCAGCCAGCAAACGCTAAAGCATTTGAGCCACCTTCCGGGATCACATAGGCGGGACCATATTTCGCCGTTAGTTCCTGCAAGAATTCAAGGTCTTCTTTGCGGCGGTAATCAGTTCTGGAGATCGCCCGCAAGGTCATTCCTGATGACCGACAAAAAGCCAGCACAGGATTAAGAGGCTCAATAAGCTCACCTCTAACGATTCCTATAGTTTCGAGACCGAAATAAGACCCCGCAGCGGCTAAAGCATAAAGGTGGTTTGAATATGCCCCACCAAAACTGATAAGTCGAGAATGCCCCTGCTCCTGAGCTGCGCGCAGGTTTAGCTTCAACTTAAACCATTTATTGCCGTGAATGTGAGGATGGATCTTATCAAGCCTAAGAACACGCAAAGACACGGCCTTTCCAGCTAACAGCTCACAGTTGATCTGGTTAACCGGTGGGGTTGCCAATTCCAATTCCTGCATTCGTTCACCTTCCATAAAGACTTGCCAAGGACGAGTACGCTTGCGCGATGGCGCCGGGATATTCAAATTTAAAACGTAAGACTCTTCCTGCAAAGGCTTGCGAACAATGTCTTTCGCTTATTTCAGGGGAAAAATTATTGAAAAAACTACTTTTTAAAATTCATTAACTTAGCTCTCTTTTTCACCACAAACTTCACTGCCCCCTTTCATAGTGGTTTGGTGATCGCTATTTCCGCCGACACTATCTACAAGAATTTTAATAATAAAAACATCTAAAACCTTTAAATGCGGATACGCCTGCACGGAGAAGGTAGCAAGAAATAGACTTTTATTAGATTCTAGGAGTTCCATTAATGCTTAACACCAAGATCCAAGCAGTTGCTCGAGTTCACGCCTCAAATGAGGTATCTCCGTCATCCATTTTACAAGAAGCTGGTATAGATAGATTTGATTACCCCCTGAACTGGATCGAAGAAAATACAGGCATCAAAACACTACACCACGGCGACATACAAGCAAAACCAAGCAGCTACGCAATCCCCGCGATTGAAGAAGCGCTAAAAAGATTCGATGGTGTAATAGGTGAAATAGATGCCCTTTTTTACTGCGGTATGAATCGCGACATGCAGGAGCCATCCACTGCCCATATTATTGCAGACAAAATAGGTTTATCCGCAAAATTAAAATTGGATATGTCCGATGCATGTCACGGCTTCACCGCCGGAATCATAATGGCTGACTTACTTATAAAAACCGGACAAGCCCGACATGTGTTGTTATGCACGGGAGAAAATGCGAGCCGCGGAACAATGCATATTGCCAACAGATTCAAGAATCAAGAGCTGGGCAAGAACGACGTCAAATCGAATCTAGGCGCTTTCACCGTTGGCGATGTGGGTGCTGCAATGATTCTCGGTGCTACCGATGATGGCAGTGGTTTTCAAACCATAGATGAAACCAACTTTCGCAGTTTTAATACCAACAATAATTCAGCCGTGTGGCCAGCGTGCTTTGTCGATTGGGAGCGAAACGATTTTGCTATGCACTCACTGTGGATTAGTCTGGAGACCATCAAAATGGTCGTTGGCATGGCGCCAAAAACTCTTGCTGGGGCGGGCTGGGAAACCGACGATATCGATTACTTTGTATCCCACCAGGTTGGCCGCAGCGTGCACGAGCATTACCTTAAGAAATTGGGCATAAACAAAGATAAGTCGGTAGAAATTTACCCCGATTATGGAAATCTAACGTCGGCATCTATGCCTGTATGCTTCGATTACTTGGAGCAAAATGGCATGCTTGAGAAAGGCACTAAAATACTGATGAATTCTACTGGCAGCGGCATTGTCGTCTCCCAAGGCTTATATGTGGTTTAGTGACTGAGACTTATTAAGGCCACTATTTTGCTAGGGCAGTGGCCTTAATTTCTCAAGATGAGTTCCTTAAAGTGAGTTTGTTAAGCTTCTCACCTCACCACCCCCTTCACTACTTTTCTTTGCACAGCATCATCTAAATCAAACTCAACAAAACTGTTTTGGCCGATGGGAATAATTAAGCTGGGCGATTTCAGCGATTGCCTTTAAATTCCCTGCTACCAAGTAGCTATCCAGTAACACTCTTTCCTCTACAGCAAGACCTAGAGCCATTAGTTTGCGATTAAGCTCTATGGCTGTTTCTATATTAATCATTACGCTGCCCGGAACGACAGATCGAGCCAATTCGATTGGTAGCTCAAACATCGCTGAGAATCCTTCATCCCAGCTCTGATCAATTATAAGCCAGCTAACAGGCAACGAGTTCCTGCTAAATACACTTTGATTTATTGTTGCTGTAGATTCTTCCTGCACTAAAACTAGCCTCTTTTTGTCTAGTGTTTAAGTCGTAACAGAGGATTTTGCTGAAGCCTCGTTAATTATTATTTCAAAATCCTGCCGGCCACCGCACTCCGATGAACGCCAGTTATTACTAGCTGGGTAAGCGCCGCCGATTAGTGTGCCTTGCAAAGAATTCACAGCAAACATGCCCGATAGGCTTAACCAAAATAAGTGAGGGTATTTATGGCAGAGATGTACCTAGCGGCACCAGGTCTAGCAGGATTATATAAGGGAAGGTTGTTTCTAAAAGGGTAGATCTAGTGACAATAGACCTTTCAAAGCACTAAAAACCAACAAAAGAACGTAAAAGAAAATGGCGGACCGGACGGGACTCGAACCCGCGACCCCCGGCGTGACAGGCCGGTATTCTAACCAGCTGAACTACCGGTCCGCAACATGATCAGAGGGGGCTATGCCCTGCTCCGAACTCTTTTACTAAGCTTACAATCGACATTGTAAACTCATCTTTAACTGGTGGGTGATGAGGGATTTGAACCCCCGACATTCGCCTTGTAAGGGCGACGCTCTCCCAACTGAGCTAATCACCCGTAATGCTGAGAGACGCGCATTCTACCGATTCAGATATTCATGTCAACAAATCGCTGATCATAATTACCAAAATCAAGAAATTAACTGCCATTTACTACTTACTGGTGTGCGTATACGAGCCATCCCAGTTCTCGGGCAGCTCTGACTCTCTGAGAGAAGCGATTCGCTCTAAATAAATGCGATACAACAAGGTGTCCGGCTCAGCTTCTACAAGCGCACTAAACGCCCTCTGCGCCGCATTCCATTCTTTTTCATAATACAGGCCAAGCGCGTTATGATAGCGTCCCAGCTGACCCGTCTGCGCTTGTGTTGCGTCAGCCAACTCACACAGCGGTTCATAACAGGTGATTGCCTCATCCTTACCTTTCACTTTAACCTTGTCGATTGTGCGAAATAGAAAGCCATCAAGATTAGTCGCTGTTTCTTCGCCTACAAGCAATCTTATGCCATAGAATTTGGTCAAACTTTCCAAACGCGAGCCAAGATTCACCGCATCTCCCAATACAGTATAGGATCTCCGATATGTGGACCCCATATCACCGACATTCATTAAGCCGGTGTTTAATCCAACACCTATATTTACTTCCGGCAAACCAGCTTCTAGGAACTGCACTTTTAGCTCCTCTGTTTTTTTCAACATCCTAAGCGCTGAACGAACAGCATTGCCACGGTGGTCGAGGTCATCCAATGGGGCGCCCCAAAATGCCATCACCATATCGCCAACGTATTTATCGATGGTCCCGTGGTGATCGAAAATTATCCCAGTAATAGGCGTGAAAAAGTCGTTTAAAAGCCTCTTAAGCTGCGTCGCAGATAACACCTCTGAGATGGAGGTAAAGCTTCTAATATCCGCAAACAGCACTGTTAGCTCTTTACTTTCACCTTCAAAAGAATAGCTGTCAGGGTTTGCCAGCATCGAGTCGATATGAGCCGGAGGCACGTATTGATCGAACATGCCTTTAATCATTTTGCGAGTTCGACTTTCCGCAAAAAACCCGTAGATTAAGTTAATTGTTGTAATCAACAGGATTAAGAAAAGCAAAAGAGAGAGCGGAAAATCAAGCTTATAAGCTGTCCATAGCCGGAAATTCAACCAAGTGCTCAACACCATCAAAAGCAGACCTGATACTGCCATGGCCGCCGCCCCCAAAAACGGAAACGCCATTGCAAGAGCCAAGCCCAATACCATTGAAACTAAAAACATTGCCCCAGCTGTCCAGTCAGGCCGGTAGGGGAAAAATATATCTTCTCTTTTTTTAAAGCTAGCAAACACAGATTCAGTATCCGCAGTGCCGCTTACATTGACGGTGGTTGCAGCAATACTGTCGAGTAATGCGTTAAGCATATTTGCATGCACCTCTACTCCCGGATAAATCCTTTGTAAGGGCATCGCATGAATATCACCAAGGCCTGGGGCTGATGTGCCTACCAAGACCAAGCTATTTTTTAATGCTAGTTTCTCATCATCGCTTAATGTTCCTCGCAGCACATCAGTCGCCGAAATATAAGGATAGTGGGCATTATTGTTTAGCGATGACCTGCCAACATACGGCACGTAGACTTGCCCGCGCCCATCAGTGGGAATAGTAAAGGCACCTGCCCCTGCACCAATGCGCACGGCAGTTACAACTTCAAGGTTATTATAATTCTGAGTAAGTAGCTCATAGCTTTCTAGGAAGTTGTAGACTCTTAGCATTTCTAGGGAAAGCGTTGGAAAAAGCTCTGTTCCATAGCGAATAATCAGCGGAACACGCCGGACTACGCCATCAGCGTCAGGCTGCTGATTCATACTTCCACTGCCTGCAGCGGCATCATGGAGACTATTAATGTTGCCTGTAAACCCCAGCATATTTGGGACTGTGACCGCCTGTGCTAGCGCTTGGCCGATGTCCACAATAGAGTCTGGGAGTTCGTTGTAAGACACCGAACTCTGTGAATTGAAATTAATCGCCAGCACAACGTCAGTGTTTTTTTGCATCGAGTTAGCGAAGTAAATATCGCCATTAACTTGATCTTCTATTTCATTCAAAGTCGTTTCAAATGCTGGATCTAACTGACTTAGATCAATTGACTCGAGCAAGTCGCGAACCCCTCTATCAGGCTCTGGAAACGTAATATCGAAGCCGATAACCAGAGCCCCATATTCGCTTAAGCGCTCAGTCAACTGCCCTACTTTAATTCGATTCCAGGGGTATTGACCTTCGGCTTGCAGACTACGCTCATCTAGATCCACTATTACAATATTAGTACCGGCAGATTTTGAGGGCTTAGGAGTTACCGCCATGCGTTGATCATA
>JBLHVT010000119.1:0-9192 GCA_047628735.1 Glaciecola sp. | reverse complement strand
AATGAAACCAGCTGCCCTTCCATGGCCGAAAAATCTGGAAACCATGCTTCATAAATAAGGGTTGGAAACAGAACCCGCAGGCCATCTCTTTTTTGATTATTATGGTCACTCTTCATTTGATTCGCCTAGTTTCGACAGATTGGGAAATTTGAGAGGGACGGAGGTCAGAGTATAAGTCACGTTAGCCGCCGTTGAGTATAGGGGTCAGGAATAGGAGTATAGGGGTCAGAGTAAAAATTACATTAACCACTGCTCAATGATTCAATGAAATTAGTTGTAAATTTTACTCTGACCCCACACCTGACCCTACATCTGTAAATTTTACTCTGACCCCGTATCTGGAAAAAACTGCTTATGACTAGCTGCTTATCGATAGTCTCCTGACAGATCCTGTCAGGAGACTATCGATAATAACCCTGACAGCCATGCTAGAAAAGAGGAATAATTATAATGTCACTCATGTTTGCTTTATCACTAATCGCATCGTCTGAGTTAACCCACTGAACGATAGAAATCGAGGGTTCGGATTAGCGTTACCCTGCCTAACTGTAATACACTTCCCCCTGCTTCAATACACTTATTGCTGCCTAGTTATCACCAAAATAGCTGACTTCAGATTCCAATAAAGCGGGTTTCACGATGAATTCAAATATGATTAATTTGTTTCCCTTGCCATTGCAAAAAACCAAATTGCGCAGAGCTTACAGTGAGCGCGAATTGAATTTTGTAAAGGCAGAGCTGCAAAGTAATCATAAATCTATCGCTAATTATGCTTCGACCAACAAATATATTTTGAACGCTGATGAAATGCTCGACATTCGACAAGTATTGCAAGATGCGTTGGACACATATTTTAAAGAGGTTTTTAACAGTAGTAACAAGCTCAGTCTAAAAATCACTCAATCTTGGTTGACCCTCACTGGAAATGGCGAGTCTCACCACGAGCACACTCACCCCAATAGCGTGGCCAGCGGAGTCCTTTATATAAACCTAGGCAAGAGCGATGGGATAAGTTTCTATCGCAATGAAGATAGCCAGTGGTATGAATTTCTTCGTGAAAAAGAAACCTTCTATAGCGCAAAGAGCTTTTTCATTCCCTGTGAAGCAGGCGACATTGTTATATTCCCTTCTAATCTTCGTCATGGTGTTAAACAAAACTCATTACAGGTTGAACGTATTAGCTTAGCGTTTAATACGTTTTTTGAAGGCGAGCTAGGACGAGATGAGTTCAGCAACGCGTTGACCATAAAACTTGGAGAAAACTAATTTGAAACCCTGCCTGCTTAAACTATCGCTTAACATCCTTAACCGGTCTACAAAATAGCTCTCATGAACGATGCGCTGCTACCTGAAAGCAATTTGGACAATCGCAACCAGCCTTTGGCAGCACGATTGCGCCCACTCAGTTTGGAAGAGTTTGCTGGTCAGGGCCACTTACTCAGCCCTGGAAAATCTATTCATGAGGCGATTCAAAAGAAGCTTCCCCACTCAATGATTCTATGGGGGCCGCCTGGCGTGGGCAAAACCACCTTGGCGAAAATCCTTGCCGCTGCCTGTGACTATCATTTCGAATCCTTGTCTGCTGTTCTCGATGGGATCAAAGAAATTCGAGCAACAATTGAGCGCGCTCGCTTTCACCAGACCAGTGGGTCGAGGCAGACAATTCTCTTCGTCGACGAGGTTCACCGATTCAACAAGTCACAGCAAGACGCCTTTCTCCCGCATATTGAGAATGGCACTGTGCTTTTCATCGGCGCCACCACTGAAAACCCCTCTTTCGAACTCAACAATGCCCTACTCTCTAGAGCCAGAGTCTATTTGCTAAAACCTTTGACGATAAGTGATTTGGAAGGCGTGATTGATAGCGCCTTGACTGACAAGGAAAGAGGCCTAGGCAATCTCAATTTAAGCTTGAGTCCGGCCCAAAAGAAAATGCTCGCAAGAGCAGGAGACGGAGACGCACGCCGTGCGCTGAACTATCTAGAGGTGTTAAGCGACATGGCCGAGCTCGAAAACGGCACAAGACGACTCGCCGACAGTCATATTCAACAAGTCCTAGAAGAAGGAAGCCGCCGCTTCGACAAAGGCGGTGATAGTTTTTACGAGCAAATCTCTGCTTTGCACAAGGCCGTTAGAGGTTCTTCCCCGGACGCGGCTCTTTATTGGCTGGCGAGAATGCTTGATGGAGGCTGTGACCCAAACTACCTAGCACGGAGAATAGTTAGAATGGCCTCAGAAGACATCGGCATTGCCGACCCCAGAGCCCTGCCACTGGCTTTAAGTTGTTGGGATACGTTTAATCGCCTAGGTAGCCCTGAAGGCGAGCTGGCATTGGCACAGGCTGTAGTCTATTTGGCATCTGCTCCGAAAAGTAATGCCGTGTACGCAGCGTTCACTGCGGCCAAACAAGCGGTGATTCAAGATGGCAGCTTGGAGGTGCCTCTACACTTGAGAAACGCCAGTACGTCACTTGGTAAAGAGCTAGGGTATGGCGAAGACTATCGTTATGCTCATGATGAAGAAAATGGTTTTGCTGCAGGGGAGAGTTATTTTCCACCGGAACTTGCCGATGAACAATTTTACTTCCCAATAAATAGCGGTCTAGAAATACGGATAAAGGAAAAGCTAGAGTCCCATCGCTTATTAAATGACAAGGCAAAAAATAAGCGTTATGAATTGAAATCCTCTGACTAGGGGATGAGCAGTGCTGCCAACATAACTTCAAGCATAGGACACGAAACCATAGTGGCAAGCCAACGCTTATAACAGCCCACGGCTAAGTCAGAATTCATTCCCGTTCACAAATGTGCGCCCCTATTGGTAACCGCTTAACGGAGTTCGGGAAATCGCGTTTAGGAAATCGCACTATTGACCTGAGATTTAGCTAACAAAGAAGATCTAGTTTATGCTTTCTATGTAGCCTTCTTCGCACCCTTCTTAGAATTTAACGAGAATAGGCGAGGCGCAGCAAGACCACTTGGTATTGGAGCATCCCTTAAGTTCTAGTATCCTGCCAACATACTGAGTAAAACATTGGGCCCTTGGGTTCAGTGTTTAACATAAACCCAATCAAATCGACTATGAGCACTCTATGAATCCCTTTTACTCGAAAATTACTGGACTGGTGTTAATTGTCGTCCTCTCAGGCTGCACAAATCTTCACATTCAAGATCCGCAGAACTTGGCCAGCCCCGCTTTTAGCAACGATGTGGCGGACGCTGCCGTGATGGGGAAGTGGGTTCGTAGTTGTGCGCTGTGTCATATCACTGGTGAAGCAGGTGCGCCAGTGGTTGGAGATCAAGACGAGTGGCAACGTCGATTAGCGCAAGGGGAGCAAGCGATTCTGGAGAATGTGTTGAACGGATATAACTCCATGCCACCACTTGGCTATTGCATGTCTTGCGAGGTGTCCGATTTTAGAGCAATGATTGCCTATATGGCGAGGACAAACCCATGAAGAATCTTTCCCGAAGATCGTTTCTAGCATCGAGCGTTAAAGCAGTTTTGTTCGGTGCCTATGCCGCTAAAGGTTCGGCGTTCGCGCAATCAACTTCCTGGAGCAATTGGTCAGGTGGCCAAACCTGCCAGCCAGCCGGGCGTTACGATATTAGTAGCGAGGATGAACTTAGCAGTCTGCTTAGAAATACCCTTGGGCCTATTCGGCCAATAGGGTCGGGGCACTCGTTTAGTCCCTTGATACCCACCGATGGGCATTTAGTGGTTATTGATCAACTCAGCGGTATTCGTGATTACGATTCGCAGTCCATGCAAGTGACACTTGGGGCCGGTGCACGTTTGGGTGATTTAGGTCCGCAGCTCGACGCCATAGGGCAAGGTATGATTAACCTGCCAGATATAGATCGACAAACTGTCGCCGGAGCCATAGCAACAGGCACCCATGGCACTGGTGTCGACTTGCAGGCCTTGTCTTCCTTTGTGACCTCACTGCGATTAGTAACCGCCGGTGGTGAAGTCATGGATATCGATGCCAGTGATGGTGATTTGTTTCATGCAGCACGCGTCAATGTGGGTGCCTTAGGAATTGTGACTCAGGTGACAATGCAGAATAGAGGCGCCTACAAACTTAAAAAGCGAGAGTGGGCGGCCCCAACAGAAGACATCTTGGAAAATTTTGACGAATTAGCCGCCAGCCATAGGCATTTTGAGATTTTCCCGCTAGTGTATTCTGATTATTCACTGGTGCTGTCTATTGATGAAACCGATGAACCTATTGGACAGATAGACTTAGAGCCCGAGGCCAGTGATGACGCCTCTATTGCAGAATCTTTGGGCTTAACATCTAATCCGACACCCGCACAGCGGCGCAGAATATCCAATGCGACAGCAGCAAGGATTGAACCGACCGAAGCAGTAGATGTTTCTTATAAATTACTGACGAATTTACGTAACAGCCGCTTCAATGAAATGGAGTACTCGGTACCTGCGGAAGTTGGAGCAGAGTGTTTGAGAGAAATTCTCAAAACTATTTATGACCAAAAAATTGATGTTTTATTTCCGCTGGAATATCGCTACGTGAGTGCTGACGACAATTGGCTGAGCATGTCTTATGGTGATCATCCACACGCAACGATTTCTATCCATAGAATGGCGAGCGAAGATTACCGACCTTATTTCAACATCATAGAGCCGATTTTTTGGAAGTACGGTGGCCGACCTCACTGGGGTAAAGTACATAGCCTGACGCACAAAGAATTAACAGGCTTGTATCCACACTTCGAAGACTTTAGGGAGATCCAGCGCTCGCTGGACCCCAAAGGGCGAATGTTAAACGCTCATCTTCGCGCACTTTTTAATGCTTAGAAATTTAACTGTTTAATCGTTACAAGTTAATAAGCCCCAGCCTAGGCAGACATGCCTCTGGCTGAGATTGGCCATACCGCTTCCACTTTGTCTCCACGAATCGCATACATCTGATCGTAGAGGTTCACCACCGGGTCGCAATGAGAGACGATAACCTCGAGTTTGTCACCGACTTTGTAGGTTCTTGAAGGCTCATCATCATACAAGACAGTACCAAACTCATCCGAGCCTGAACGATAACGCATCCCCGTTTCACCTTTCACTATAGGCCAAGGCTGATTAATAGTGCAGGCCTTCGCGCCGGCGTCCGACGTCACGCGGCCTTGGTATTGATCATTCAGTACTGTGGTCATAATCGTTAGCGACGCCTGAAAATCAGAATAAACTTCGGTATCCGTCTCACCACCAATTGACATGTACTGTGCATCCATAAACACATAGCTACCTACCTGCACATCAGTCATACCCTTTGTGCCATGGTCAATATTGTAGGTGCCAGTGCCGCCACCACTAAATATTTCAGTGTTAAGACCTGACGCCTTCATGAGCTCGAAAGTATCAGTGGCTTGTACCATACGTTCCAGAGTCTGAGCTTTACGTGTTTCAAATCCAACTACATGCTGCGCTGCTGCGTCGTAGCACAGCATGCCTCTAAAACGCAGTCCCGGTAATTGATCAATCAATTGTGCCAGCTGCAGAGCGGGTTGCCCGAACGGGATGCCAGTGCGGCGAATGCCTGGGTCAACATCTACTACCACATCCGCTATCAACCCTTTGGCAACAGCAGCTTCGGAGAGAAGGCGTGCATTTTGCGGTGAATCAGTGGCCTGTATGAAGCCGGGGCATTGCTGGCGCAAATTCATCGCTCTATTAATTTTCGTTGGTGTGACATTACCAGTGGTGTTTAGAATTTGATCTATGCCGTTCTGAAACATCGCCTCCGCCTCACTTACTTTGGCGGTACAAATCCCTACTGAACCCCGGTCTATCTGCATCTGAGCGATAGTAGGGCATTTGTGAGTCTTGGCGTGGGGTCGGCTAGCAATTGCGTTGTTGGACGTTGTTGATGCCAGTTTGTCGAGATTGCCTTCCAGCAGGTCTAAATCAACACACAGAGCCGGCGTATCTAATTCCCACTTAGAGACATTCACCGACATCTCGCCGTTGGCATAAAAGTTCTGCATTTCCGATGAGGTGTAGCCTCTAGCTGCAGTGGGAATCCAGATGGCGGCAGCTCCACTAGCTTGCAGGAAATGACGTCTGGAGATGGCTTTTCTTTTCATGAGAGACCTCACTGAACTGGATTTCAAGAATGTGATCTTATAGTACTCGTGAAATGTTGTTCTGGCCATGATTCAGGCAAGGAGTTGGCGCTAAGCTGTTAGAGCCTCTCAATTTTTATTGCTGCCATTGTTTCTCCCTTTTCATTCAATGCATGTTCTGTAAAAGACCAGAAAACTAAGACTTTTGACCTATACTTTTAAAACCTAGAATGAATAATACAGTTGGCTAAATTTACCCTATTAAGAAATTTAGAACAATTCAGCCCTTGCTGCCGCCCGCTTAACAGCCCAGTCGCCACCAAATTTATTACGGTAATGTCGGCTAAGATAGGCAATAAAGATCGAGCCCACGACGCCAGGCGCAACCCACAATACTATACTGATATCCGCTGCGGCATCTTGAAAAAGCGCTTCAAAGATCCGACGACCACCGAATACGAAGAATGCAGTATAGGCGCCAATACCGGATCCGATTAAACCTCGCAAATGTTCTATCCACCACTCCTTAGGAGCCAATTCCTCTTTATAGTTATAGCGTAGCGAGCCGATTCCAGTAACAATCTGAAGAACTCCAAAAATCACAAACAGAACACTACCGCCGCTTAAGCCATAGACCCCAAGCCCAACGCCTACCGCTACCAGACTAAAAAGTAAGGCATTGTGAATTGGAGTTCGTAAAGGTGTCCGGTCATCTCTATGGAGAATGCTCAACCAACCTTGCCTGGTGCTGGAAAGCACTAGTATGCTGAGTGAGAATAAGAATACAGCAAGATGTCGAACCTCAGCGGCAAATCTCTCCGCACGCTCTTCGCTCATCATCTCACTTGGTGCATGAGTTGTAAGCGGCATAATCAAATCCAAGCTGGACATGATGAAGCCGGAAATTGCGACTGTATACATAGCCCAAGCGAAGTATCTACCGAATCGCTTGTGATCCAAATTGCCCTTTTTTGTGAAAACCGGAACCCAAAATAACAGTAGTGCACAGCTTCCAACTGCAATATGAAGATAGAATGAGCTCTGGTGAACAATAAACATGATTCAATTCCTTCTATTAGAGATGATTAAGAGGTGTATCTGTAATCAGTGTCGTTCATAGTAGAGAAGTCGGCATTTCTTCAAAAGTGCCAATAGTCATAACATTGACTATGACTTTTGGCCTATAGGGACGAGCCCAGTTCTTATGCCATAATTTGCTGCAACCATCAAAACCATAACCCTGACTTTTAACGATCCTGTAAGTTACCGGTATTAAAAGTTTTCATTGGATCTTCTATGGAATTCTCACTCACAAAATTAACAGAGAATTTGCGGAATCTAGCCGGGATAGCTGTCATTATTTTGGTAAGTTCGGTGGCTATTCTAAATGAGCAAAATAGTGACTATTGGCTACTAATTATCGCGCTTTCGGTCGCTGTCCCATTACTCTATATTTTATTTTTAGGTGCTTCTGAACATTCCAGCCAGCGACGTCTTTTCATACTGCAAGGCGCAGCTATAGCGGCGTTGTTCTTTCTCGTGAGAAATGCATTTACTGCCATACTGAGTATTGTTTGGATTGTTCAAGCATCTGAGATATTTAGTACTAAGAAAACTTTGCTACTTTTGGTTTCTAGTGCAACTCTTTATACATTCAGCCAGTTAATCCGTCTAGATGACCAAAATTTAACCGAGGTGTTAGTAGGCTCGGCATCCTTCGCCTTATTCCAAGTGTTTGCGTTTAGTGCAAGCCAAAGAGCGATTAGTGAACGCAAGCTCAGGGAAGAAACAGCTACTCTCAATCGAGAATTACTGGCAACCAGAGAACTTCTTTCTCAATCTGCAGCGCAAGGCGAACGCGTAAGAATTTCTAGGGATTTACACGACATTCTTGGGCATCATATGACAGCACTAATTCTTAATTTGGAAGTTGCCAATCATAAAACTGAGGGTGATGCCAATGACAAAGTCCAACAGTCTCTTTCGCTAGCAAAGCTTTTATTAGGCGATATTCGGACTGCAGTGAGCGAACTACGTCATGACGACAACATTAACTTGGAGCAATCAATTGCCAAGCTCACCGATGACATTCCGGACATTGAGTTCAAACTAGATTTTTCTGCCGCCCCAGAAGTCAAAAGTCTCAACCTTGCTGAAGCTCTATTACGCTGTACTCAAGAATCTATAACCAACGTACTACGGCACAGCAAAGCAACTCAGTGTTCAATCCGTCTCAGCACCCAAGTTGACTCTTGTCTCCTTCGAATTGAAGACAATGGAAGTGAAGTGAGACAATTTACAGCAGGCAATGGGATCACGGGAATGACTGAGCGAATTGAGGAATTAGGTGGCCAGCTAACTTGCAAGCAGTCCACATCAGGTTTTTCAGTAAGCGTAGAATTGCCATTGGAGCTGGCCCTATGAAAATACGAGTAATGCTAGCCGAAGACCAAAATCTAGTAAGGCAAGGCATATGCAATCTTTTGGAACTCAGCGAGCGCATTGAGGTGATAGGGCAAGTCGAAGACGGTTCAGAGATACTAGAAGGATTAGAGAAGTACAAACCCGATGTTCTGCTCACCGATATTCGAATGCCAAAAATGACAGGTATTGATGCGCTAAAATTAATGCAAGAAAAGAACGTTATGGTGCCTACGATCATCCTAACAACATTCGATGACAACCAGCTTCTCTTAGATGGCATGCAAGCGGGTGCTAAAGGGTTTCTGTTAAAGGATGTCTCCCTAGACAGCTTAGTCAATGCTATAGAAAAGGTTTATCAGGGTGAGACACTGGTTCAGCCAGCCATAACAGAGCGTGTATTAAAAGGCCTCGCGGGATTCAACAGCTCAAAAGATGAACCTGCCCTGGTGGATGCTTTATCAATTAAAGAATTAGAAGTATTACGATTAATGGCAGGTGGCTATAGCAACCGAGAAATATCGCTCGCCATCCACAAATCCGAAGGCACCGTAAAAAATCAGGTGTCTTCGATTCTGGAAAAACTCGGTGTCCGTGATAGAACACAAGCTGTGCTGCGAGCAATTAACTTAGGCCTTCTGTAACTGTTGCAGCACTTTTCACATTGAACTTAGGCGACCCTTAATTA
>JBLHVT010000118.1:0-9220 GCA_047628735.1 Glaciecola sp. | reverse complement strand
TTAGGTCTATCGTTTAGGTCTATCGCTTCAAAACGGCTTCACGGTTGCGCTGCAGATTTGGATCATTTTGCGAGCTGAGGATTACGCTTGAACCTAAAAGGGTTGAGCGCTGTGCTTTGCTAATGTCATAGCCAAGACCAAATGCTTGTGACTGAAATTGCCGAGTCATTTCTTGAGCATTCCACTTGTCGTCTTGATTCTCTGACGCGGCCGCAGTGTAGCATGATAGCGGGCTGCCTGATCTTGATTTTAAGCAAATAGACAGGCGTGGGGTAGATTCAATTTCAAGAATTAAGCCGGACTCTACTTCGTTGAAGCGAGGCGACGCAAGCAGATAAGATTTTGCTAGGCCGGAAAACGATGAGCCATCCGCTACAATGTTTACCGGCAAACTAGTTTCCAGACGACGTAATACACTGGGGTCTTGACGGTAAGCTATTTCATACATTTTCAAAGCTTCATCTAAATTCGACGTATCAAAAGCTGCTTCGGCCACCCTTGCAGTTATTCTTGCTCTCAGAAGAACCTCTTGCTGAGGCAGCAGCGCAAGAGCTTGCTGGCCAGCGTCTAGTGTCGCTTTGGTGTTATTGTCCAGCGCGCTGATTTCTGTTCGATAGGCATGGTAGTAGCCTTCGTTTAGCTGAAAAGCACCGTTGCTTAAAGCCTGCTCTAATATGTTTGACATGACGCCAGTGCCAATAAGTTTTACAATTTCAGGCTCTACCCATTCTGGTATATGTACATCTAATGGCGCATAGGGGCGAAGGCGGTTTTGCAATACATCTAGGTTCGCGAACAGCGCCGCTGCTCTGCGCTCGGCGCGCCAAGCATCTAATTGTAAAGAAAAGCCGGTAAGCCGCGAGTCCAATGATTCTCTCCAATTTAGAGTGGCTCTATTTTCCAGCAGTATTTGATACTCCGCTCTATTGGCCATCATATTGACTAATGCAGCATAGGAATCCTTCTGTGAGTCATCGGCACTGTAAGAACCATTGCGGTCAGGCTGATTAAGAGCGGTTGAGGTTAGCTTAATAGCATCTTCTGTATAGCCTGCTAAGAGCAAGAAGTTGGCACTAACCATAAAATGTTCAGCTCTATTCATGGCACTGACAATTGGTTTTTGCTGTTCGCGCCAAACTAGCATTCGATCTAGTGCAGTTCTAGCATCGTCGAAGCGCCCTTGATTCATAGTTAAGTAAAGCTTATAGATCCAAGGGTCGGCCACGCTTTCTGGATTGAGATATCGAGTGGCTTTGTCCAAATAGGCCTCAGCCTCTTCTATGCGTAGCAAACTCAATGATACCTCGGCTGCATTGCTCAAATAGACAGTATCGCTGTCTGCGCTGGAATCATCTTCGCTTATAGCGCGCTCGCAAGCAGTCATCGATTCTATTGGTGCTAGGCTAGCAAGGTCGGCAGCGCAAAGTGTATTCCAGGCCCTAGCCTTAGCGCGGTCATTGGCATCAGACTCCAATACTTTATTGGCGCTAGCTCTGGCGCCGTCGAAGTCTTTGAGTTTTATAAGAGGCCAGCCCTTAAATGACTCCACATCTTGGCCGTAAACCTCGTTTATGAGATCTAAATAGGCCAGTGACTCAAGCTGATCTCCCATCAATTGATGCACATAAGACAGCTGGCTAAGAGTGAGATAGTGCCATTGATAGTCGCCAGAACTTAAAGCTTCGGGAAGTGAAGAAAACCCGGTTAACTCTTCTGCTTTATTCAAATGATAAAGCGCTCGGGGCATGTTGCCTTCTATTGTGAAAAGCACCTCACTAAAGGCAAACTGCGCCGCGGCTAGGTTAGGTCTTTCTTGAACCCAGCGCTGTGCTAATTCGCGTGCTTTTACTGTTTGTTTCAAGCTTAGTGCATCGCATATGTCTAATGCGGGGCGCTCGGTTATATCCGTCATGCCAAAGCACAGGGCCTGCGGGATTGTTGGAATAGTAATATTGCTTAAATCTAGTGACGGATCTTGCGCGAGAACTAGCTGGCTACAACACAGTAAAGCAGTGCCGAGCAATTTCACCCTTATCTTTTTATAAACCTGTAAGCAATGCGTTTTCTTAAGCATTATCCCAGGGTGCCTCGGGCCAGATGCTCCATCGGTTCTTGCAGGTTGTCCCGCAAAACCTTGCCCATGTCAGAAACCCCTGGTGCCAATTCGATACGGTGCCCCAGAACCTTTGGCAACAGTAATTCGATATCTTCGGCGCTCACGAAACTGCGCCCTCGCATTGCCGCGCATACCTGCAACGCTGGCAGCATAAGTACAATGCTGCGAGTGGAATTTCCTTGCAGCACACGCTCGTCATTGCGCAGGTTTCTAGAAGTGTCCACTAATGCGGTTTTTACTGCGTCGCTAACAAACACTGAGTCTTCTATTATTTTGCGAGCCTCTAAAACCTGATCGCGACTAACGGTGATTTTATTGCCACCTTGTTTGCGCTGTTTGAGCGTGTTTAAAACTTCTAATTCAGCGTCGCGATCAATGTGGTCCATGGTTAGCTTGAACAAAAACCGGTCTAATTGAGGCGTAGGTAGCGGGTATGTGCCCACTAGATCTAAGGGGTTCTGTGTTGCAATAACGAAAAACAAATCATCAAGTTTATACGTCACGTTATCCACCGTGACCTGTTTTTCTCCCATCGCTTCAAGCATGGCAGATTGGACCTTTGGGGAGGTGCGATTTATTTCATCAGCAAGAACGACATGAGCGAAAAGAGGGCCGCGACGAAAGTGAAAGGCATTGCTATTGCTGTCGAATACTGGGGCACCAGTTACATCTGATGGGAGTAAATCTGGGGTAAATTGGATTCGACGAAACGGTGCAATGAGGTCGTTGTCTTCGCTAGACTGGATAGCACTAGCCCCAACAACAATAGCCTCGCCCAATGCTTTTGCTAATGTCGTTTTTCCTGATCCTGGAAAATCTTCCAATAAAACATGGCCATCGGCAATCAGCGCGATAATAGCCATTTCAATTACATCGTCCCGACCCAAGACCTGAGCTTTAACCGCGCTGGACAAACGTTCGAGCGTTTGCGCTGCGGTGTCTAATGGATTAATTTCATTGTTGATTGATTCTAGCTGTTCAGACTCATTTGAAAGCGTTTCTATATGGGAATCTGTATTCATTGTAATGTCCGTTTTTTCAAGCTCTAAAAGAAAGTGTGTGGGCCTCGTTACTTTGACCAAAGCCAAGTAATCGGATTTAGAATGGCCCATGTCCGGCGCCCGGTTGATGCGCTTTCGCGCAGCTCTAATGCAACGGCAGACTTAAGTTGCAGCCATTGCTGTTTGTTTAGGTTTTTGGTCTCAGTGCCCCCTAATGCTATCTCAAGGTGCTTGGCTGTGAGTATTTGCATGCTTGGGCTGGCAGAATGTGCTCTTGTAGCGAATTGCTCACGGCTTTCGCCATATTCGCGATACAAACCTGCCGCCGAGAGCAGGTCTAAAGAGGCTCTATAGATAAGCCAGTGCTGGTTTTGCGGTTTGCCGAAGGAAGGTGCCCATTGCCGATAAGTTTTCACTAGATAAGAACTCACTAGCATAATCGCCAATAGGGCGTAGAGGGTATTTAACACCACCTCTAGATCGATAAGTGAATCTTGCCGAGTCTCAAGATAGTCATCGAATGCCGCTTCATCGCGGAGCATATCGCCAAGCAGCTGCTGAAGCTCATTTTGCGGATCGGTTGTCATGTCAACAAGAGTCTGTTGTGGAGCCGGGTCAACAATAACCCAGCCCACATCTTTAAAATATATCTCTGGCCAGGCATGTCCATTAATGGCTTGAATTAGAAGTGACGATCCACCTCCGCGATTCGCTGCCGGCACTGAATAGCCGATGCCCACTCGCGCAGGAATGCCCAAGCTGCGGTAAAGATACGTCGCAGCAAATGAAAAATGCATGCAGTAGCCGGTTAGATCGCCAAACAGAAAAGAGGCAGCCGGATCGGTCTCATAAGCATGGTCATTTTTAAGGCTGTAAATTCCGTTTTCATCTAAATAGGTTTTTATAGCCCACGCTTTCGCATAGGGGTCATCTACGAATTCAGGGCGTAAATTTGATGTTAGCGCGGTGGCCAGTTCAAGATAACGAGGATCGTCAGGAAGCTCTAGGTACTTGTTCATTAAATCTTCTGACCAATCGCTGCGCCCTGTTTCTCGCCCCAGTAAAAAATCGAAATCGTAGCCAGGGGCTAATGAATAGGCGTCATAGGTTCGTTTAAAGCGTAAATTGTTGGGATTTGGGGTGCTTTCATATGCAACGGGGCTGTTTAATCCAAAAGGTGAGCGATGAGCCACTAACGTCCCAATTGTGGTTCTTACTGGGGTGCGCTGGTCTCGAGCGCCGGGCAGTTGCCTAGTGTCTACACGAGCGCTGGAAAAGTTCTTGATAAGGTCAACGTCCATGTCAGCGCGGTTTGAAAAATCTAGCACGGTGCCGTTAAACTGTGAGTAGGCTGATTCCCGAAAATAGTAGGAGCCATTAACCGGCTCGTAGTCATCTCTAAAAACGACAACGGCCACAGGTGCTTGTTTGTCATCTGCCGTGTTTTCGTTGTCACGAAATGGATTCTCGTTTTGACCGGCGCCGCCGCTTCCCTCGCTGCCGGTCAGCCCAAGATCATCTGTCATCTGCGGCGTTGGTAGGCCAAACAGTTTGACGTAGCCGATCAAAGAAAAGCACAGCAAGCCGAGCACCGCAAAATGATAGGGCAGGCGGCGTTGATGTTGTTCAGCCATCAGCAGCGCGCTCAGAGATAGCACGGCCAAACAGCCGAATCCGAGAAGTATGGTAGAGGGATCTATGCCGCGGGTAAGTGCAAAATCTCCTATGAAAAAGGGACGGTGTATCATGCCGTTACGGTGCGCCGCTAGGGTGACCACAAATGCGCCGGCGACAAAAAGAATTTCGATAACAGCGCCCACCGAAGTGCGAGTGGCTAATAACCTCAACGCAGCTGAAAGCGCGAACGCTGCAGCAAACCATTTTACCGCTTCAGCGATGTTGAAGGCGGTAACCGGTGAAAACAATGCGGCGATGGCCGATGTGTTCACTAAAAATTGTGAGAGTAAGGTGCCACCGACAAATAATGCGACACTCAAAGCTAAAAGAGATGTCGTTCTAAGTCGATTCATTGAATCTCGAGTTCGAAACATATCGCTGAGCAAACAGGCGGCCAAACAACCCCCAAAGGCGGCCACGGACCCGCTTAACACAGTCAATGAGATGCTAACTATCCAGTAGCTAAAGCCAATGATTAGTGCCCGCAAAATACTGGGAGCAAGACTTTGGGTCGAGTTTAGAGCGCCATTGTTCATGATTATACTCAAGTTAATCTGACAAAGTGTTAATCGGTCTGCGGGACAGCTATACCCGTCGCAGGTTTTTATCAAAGCTTTGACCGCTGCGTCGATCAATAATTACCGTAGATTCTACCAATTGACCTAAATCCATTAGTCTGTGCCTCAGTTCTTGCATACTACTTGACGGTTTTTGGTGGCTATCGGATTTAGTTTCCCGCCATAGCAATTTCTGCCACCACAGGCTCTTGGCCTCAGTTCTAAAACCGTCAGTTGCCAGCACTAAGGAGAATTGACCGGGAAAACGTGCAATTGATTTCTTGAGAGCCTCCTCCCATGTCCCAGACTCTGTGGCGGCGAATATAATACAGTGGGCTTTGCCTTGGCCTACGGCCAATCTCAAAAAGTTATCTAATCCATAATCATACGGTTTGCCTAAAGATCTAGATCTGGCAACGGCGTTAAGGGCAGATTCTATGCTTGTACAGGGCGTTTCAGTGCCATCGGCGGCGAATGCCCAGTCATCTCCGAATGCTTTAGACTCGATTGCAACCCTTGCAGCTGCCGCTGCCGCTTCATCATATTCGCTACTCAATAGGTAGGCTACCGTTCGTTTGCTGTGGAAAACACTCTTTTCTGCCAGGCGCACGTTTAGCTGGCGGTTTCTAGCATAGACTTTCCACATGATGTCGCGCACCGAATCCCCTGGCGCATAGCGGCGAATTTCCATTCGGTCGCCTTCGGGGTTTCCAGAAGGATTTGGAATGCCATCTTCAGCTGTAAGAGAGCGCAGCAGAGGCAGTTTGTTTGCAGCCTCAACCTTCGGTAAGGCCTTGGCTGTGATTGACTGCGTTTGCCGCCAATTGTAGTGACTAAAGCCTAAAACATCGGATACCGTAAAAACCCGAGTTATTGAATCGCTTAGGAAGCGTTTTTGGGGAATGATTTCTTCGACTATTGTGCCGTCTCGTTCTAAGCGCAGGCGAGTTTTAATTGCATCAGGGGTCTCTATTTCCCAGCTCAGCTTGACCAAGGGGAAAAAGCCCAGTGACGGCAATGAGAACCCAGTTTCATTTGGGTAGCCAGCTTCCACGTTAACAAAGCTTAGGTTGCCGCTAGCATCAACGAGTAGTTTCTGGATTCTACGCTGGATGATAATTCCGGTTATTATGGAACAAAAAAGACAAAAAAGAACAATGGCGAGAGCGCAAATAGAAAGCGCAAAAACCACCAGGTCAAGAGAGCCATAGCCAAAAACGCTCAGAGCGAGCGCAGTGACCAACAGGGTTATTGAACCTTGTGCGGTGAGGGGAAATAGACCTGCAAAAAAACTAACAAGCTGTAAAAGGTGGGAGTCTTTTCGGGACAGTGTAAACTTAAATCTCTGAGCCATATTGAATTGAATTACTCGTCGAAGTCTGGGTTGATAGTGATATTTGAGTTAACTGAGTTTGCGATAAAACACTTGCTATGCGCGGCTTTATGTAAATCGGCAAGCTCAGTTTTGCTGGGGCTTCTTGCCTTCTCAAACACCGCCTTTGGGTTGAGGGTAACTTGAGTAATCGCTAATTTTCCTGAAGAGTTTTTGGCCATAACTCCTTCAGCATTGTCGGTGTAGGATTTTACGATAAAACCTTGGCCGCCAGTGATAGAAAGAAACCATAGCATATGGCAAGACGAAAGTGACGCTACGAAGGCTTCCTCAGGATCAACATTTGCAACATCTGACCATGGCTCAGGCACAATAGTAGGGGACGAGGATGCAGCCACAGTCATCCCTCCATCGAAGGTCCAGCTATGGGCGCGGGAGTATTTATTTTCTGCAAACAAAGCCGTGTCGCAAGACCATTTAATAAGTGCACAATAACGGGACATTTCGGGTTGACCTCAGCGGTTAGCTCTTTTGCTTATTAATTGCTCTACAACTGCGGGTTCTGCCAAAGTTGAAGTGTCACCTAAGTTGTCTAATTCATTTGCCGCTATCTTGCGAAGAATGCGGCGCATTATTTTTCCTGATCTAGTTTTGGGTAACCCAGGAGAAAATTGAATAACCTCAGGTTTTGCAAAAGCGCCTATTTCTTTGGCTACGAAGCGTTTTAAATCGGTTTGTAATTCCAAGGATTCCTCAATTCCATTCATCAAGGTGACATAGGCATAAATACCTTGGCCTTTGATTTCGTGAGGGTAGCCGACAACCGCCGCTTCAGCGACATTCGGATGCAACACCAGGGCGCTTTCTATTTCAGCGGTGCCTAGCCGGTGTCCTGAGACATTGATGACATCATCGACACGGCCAGTTACCCAGTAGTAGCCATCAGCATCTCGCCTGGCGCTATCTCCGGTAAAATAATATCCGGGGTAGGCTTTAAAGTAAGTGTCGATACACCGTTGATGGTCGCCATAAACCGTTCTAATTTGGCTTGGCCAGCTTTGGCTTATCACTAAATTACCCGTTGCAACGCCCTCTAGCTCATTGCCATCAGCATCTAAAAGTGCAGGTTTTACACCAAAAAACGGTGTGGTGGCTGAGCCTGGTTTTAAATCGGTAACACCTGGCAGCGGCGAAATCATAATTGAGCCGGTTTCGGTCTGCCACCACGTGTCAACGATGGGACAGCGGCTGTCACCGACCACATGATAATACCATTCCCATGCTTCAGGGTTTATGGGCTCGCCGACGGAGCCTAACAATCGCAGAGACGCTCTGGAAGTTTGTTTGACGGGTTGGTCACCGCTGGCCATTAGTGCTCTGAGAGCAGTTGGTGCAGTATAGAAAATATTAACCTGGTGTTTATCAATAACATCCCAGAAGCGAGATGTATTAGGGTAAGTGGGAACGCCTTCAAACATTAAAGTGATTGCGCCATTGGCAAGCGGGCCGTAGACAATATATGAATGTCCTGTAACCCAGCCTACATCAGCGGTGCACCAATAAACGTCACCTTCATGATAATCGAACACATATTTGTGAGTGATGCTAGCCCCCAGCAAGTAGCCGGCCGTTGTATGCAAGACCCCCTTTGGCTTGCCTGTGGAGCCTGATGTGTAAAGAATAAAGAGTGGGTCCTCTGCATCCATCAACTCTGGGTCACATTCAGTGGCGGCCGCCTCAGTCGACTTGTGATAACACACGTCTCGATCATCATGCCATGAGATTTCGCCATGGGTTCGTCTCACCACAAAGACTGAATGAACATCGGGACAGTCTTCAAGCGCCTTGTCCACATTCGCTTTAAGGGGCACGGTGCGGCCGCCCCGAACGCCTTCGTCTGCGGTGATAACTGTTTGGCAATCGGAGTCCAAAATTCTGTCTTTCAGCGATTCCGGTGAGAAGCCGCCGAATACCACAGAGTGCACTGCTCCGATGCGCGCACAAGCCAGCATTGCGTAGGCAGCTTCCGGGATCATTGGCATGTAGATGCATACCCGGTCGCCTTTTTTAACGCCTCTAGATTTTAGGGCATTTGAAAACTTACCTACCTGATTATAAAGCTCTTGATAGCTTATGCTTTTGTCATCAGAGGGTTCATCACCTTCCCAAATAATGGCTGTTTGATCTGCGCGTCTCTCAAGATGTCTATCGATGCAGTTAAAAGCAACGTTCAGTTTGCCGCCACCGAACCAGCTTGCATTGGCTTTGCTAAAGTCACAGCTCATTACCGTTTGCCAAGGCTGATGCCAATGGATGAGTTCACCGGCTTGCTCTGCCCAAAAGTTCTCTGGAGACTCGATAGACTGTTTGTACAGCTTATCGTAAGTCGCAGGGGTTAGATGGCTTCGTTGTATGCTGGCAGGGTCTACTGGATAAACTTTGTCTTTTGACATTGCTAATTATTCTCTTACCTTGATTTATGTTCAGTATGGTGAGAAAGGGGCACCACTATGTGCGTAGACGAGCACTGAACGGA
>JBLHVT010000117.1:0-9303 GCA_047628735.1 Glaciecola sp. | reverse complement strand
GACAACCCGCTGAAATTTCATTGTCGATCTTAGGCGAAGGATAAGTCGAGCCATTCGCCTGCGACCACATAGAAGCAGAATATTTTTCGCTATAGTAAGGGTCATCCACTCCATGGAGTGCCCCTAAACGTACGATATGCTTTATTTTCCCTAAAGCCTCAATTTGCAACTCAACCTCAGGGCTTACTCGAATAGGGTTGATTAAGGAGAGCTCATCACCCTGTCGAATAATTGCCATGTTTCGGGTGATACGCAATATCGGGTTCATTTTTATGCTGCCACGCACCATAAAAATATTTTCTTCTATTTTTTCAACCTTACCGTGTGGATAAATCTTTGATTGGTCGGACATACTCAGCACTCGCTTTTTATTATAAGTTTTATTGAGGCCCAATTTCCTGTTAACTGTACTACTCGGCAATCAGCAGATTTGGCAGCTCCTTCATCGATGCAGGAAATTTGATTAATGCTGCAGCGTCCATCTGTAACAACCGCTTTTAAATGACAAGGCTGTAACCCTGGCTTATTTGCCTAAAATGGCTTGTTAGTAACAGAGCTGCAAAAACGGCTTTATTCACATTTGTGCAACTGACATTCTAGCTCAATTGCTCTCTTACTAGTGAAGCTAAAAACTTATGACTATCTAAGCTAAGCATTACTCATGGAACTGTAGCTAACCATCGATTAGCTGCTTTGGTGTTTGAAGGTGGTCCTTATCTAACCGCTTTGAACCGCTGAATCTTTAAGAATTCCAGCATAGAATCGATGGCCAAATACTACCGAGCAGGCTAGCCGAGGAAGCCCTGCACCCCTGAGGCATCGGCCGGAATAAGTAGAATTTAAGTGCCTTTTATACAGTGTCACGGATTGACGAATACCGCTTTATTTATCGATGGCTTGAACAATGCTTTGATAACGTTGGATCAAGGCTGGACCTTGATGACAATATCCGGCGATGGCCGCTGGCCTCATCACGAAAACCTGACATAGTGACAAAGATGACCCACGCTTAGCGGGCGATTCATGAATAACACAGACTTTATTCAGAGCAAAAAAAAACAGCCTCAAAGAGGCTGTAAATAAACTGGAGTTACCCAGAGGGAAGAACTGTTCAAATTTAATCGCTGCTTGGCTTAAGCCTCTTTAGCAGCGCTCGCTGCGATTAACGAAGCATATCTTTCTTCAACAGGAACAAACTTATCCTGTGTTTCGTCATAAGCGTTTACCGAGCCATGCTCAATATCATAAACCCAGCCGTGTAAATCAACTTCCCCAGTGCTCATTTTCGCCAATACAGCCGGGTGTGTTCTAAGATGTTGAAGCTGAAGAAGAACATTTTCCTCTGTAACTCTGGCCAATTCACTTTCAATATCACCACCGTGTTTAGCTCGAACAACTTCAACCGCAGCTCGGCAGTGGTCCAACCATTCTTGGACGTGGGGGAGGTCGCTAAGAGCAGAAACATTAAGCGCGCCTTTCATAGCACCGCAGTCTGTATGTCCGCATATCACGATGTGCTTAACACCAAGAGCCGCCACAGCAAATTCTATAGAAGCGGTCACACCTCCGGCCACTCGCGCATGCGGAGGAACAATATTGCCGGCATTTCGAATAATAAATAGTTCACCCGGCTCAGTTTGGGTAATCATATTAGGATCAATGCGAGAATCAGAGCAGGTTATGAAAAGCACTTCAGGACTTTGCCCATTGGCCAACTCCGCGAAAAGTTTTCTACGCTCTGCAAAAGAAGTCGATTTAAATTTAACAACACCAGAAATAACTTTTTCCATTTTCAAACTCCTTATTTTTCAGCAATAGTTTGACTCATCATTAATAGTAGAGTGTTTTTATTGATGAAAGTTAGGTAATATTCTGTTACTCGTTATAGCTTTATACTATCATCTATATTGTGGGAAAATTTGTGGAAGCCCTAGATAAACTGAGTTTGAGACAGCTTCGCTACTTCGCCGCGGTGGCAGAATACGGAAGCTTCCGGCAGGCTGCGTTCAAGTTGAATATAACCCAACCTACTCTAAGCAATCAGATTTCTGTCTTGGAAGAGCTGCTAGGCCTACAATTATTCGAACGATCTCGCAGCGGCACAAGTACCACTGTCGAGGGGCGCGAGTTGTTAATCAGTGCTCGCAGAGTAATAGAAGAAGCACAGGGATTCTCCACCCAAGCAAGCTCTCTCGCCGGTGGCGGAATCGGCACTTATAGACTTGGCGTCACTCCTACTTTGGGGCCCTACTTGCTCCCTCATATTTTAAGCCCAATACACAGCCGCTATAAAGATCTAAAACTCTATGTGAGAGAAGAAGCTCCTAGTGACTTAGAGAGCGGCCTGATCAACAGTCAATTTGATTTTATTCTAAGCACGCTGCCGATCATGTCCAAAGAGCTCGTTGTTATGCCACTTTTTAGAGAGCCGCTAAAATTGGCTATTACTAAAGATCATAGACTTGCCGAAAAGGTCCGAATTAATCGAATGGATTTATTCGGCGAGCAGGTGCTGACCATTAGTGAACATCATCTGTTTCATCGCCAAATTTCTGAACTGTGCGAAAAAGTAGGTGCATCGGTACGCCGAGATTACGAGGGGACAAGTCTGGATACTCTCAGACAGATGGTCGTTATGGGAATGGGAATGGCGTTTTTGCCAGCTCTTTATGTACGCTCTGAGATCCGCCAAGAAAGTGAACTACGCATAGCGGATGTGGAAGGGGTAAACGTGGTACGAAATCACGCTTTGGTTTGGCGAAATACTTCTCCGGCTAGAAACTTCTATCGCCAGCTAGCTTTAGAAATTAGAGAGATTGTTAGCGAAACACTAAGTGACGTTGTTATTCCGATCAGAGGCGGAACTTAAAGGGGTCTGGAACTTAAAGAATTAAAGGGAATTAAAGGGAATTAAAGGGATCGCAGGCACTTAAAAAATTTAGAAGGTCCAGGAGACCAGCACAGCCGAAGATTTTGGAGTGCCGAGCTAAGCACTCCGACACTCCAATTTCATTTATTGAGTTGCCATGCAGCTACTCAGCACCGTCCAGGCGTTTGATCTTACGCTTGATAAGCCGTTCAATCGCTTTCAGCTGCTTCATTTCATCTTGTGAGACGAATGAAATTGCCTGGCCACTTTCGCCCGCCCTGCCCGTACGCCCAATTCTGTGAACATAATCTGCGGGCACGTGGGGAAGATCGAAATTCACTACAAGACTCAACAAGTCGATGTCTATACCACGCGCTGCAATATCTGTAGCGACTAGAACCTGAACTTTATCATCCTTAAAATCTTGCAGTGCCTTGGTACGTTGGGCCTGACTTTTGTTGCCATGAATAGCAGCAGCACTCAACCCGCTTTTACTAAGCTGTTTTACCAACTTATTAGCTCCGTGCTTGGTTCGGCTAAACACCAAGACCTGCTCAGATGTATTGCTAACAAGCTCGGTCAAAAGTGCTGCTTTATTTTCTTTCTCAACCCAATAAACGCCTTGACTAATCTTCTCGACAGTTGAGTTTCTTGGCGCCACATCAATCTCTATTGGATTTCTGCAAATAGTACCAGCGAGCTTGCGAATTTCTTGGGAAAAAGTTGCAGAAAACATTAGGTTCTGACGTTTTTCTGGAATCAATTTGAGAATCTTTCTAATATCTCTAATAAATCCCATATCAAGCATTCTGTCGGCTTCATCAAGAACTAGTACTTCAATATTGTGAAACCGTATAGCGTTCTGTTGGTATAAATCCAACAGACGCCCAGGTGTTGCGACAAGAACATCCACACCGCGACTTAGAGTTTTCAACTGCGGGTTAATATTTACCCCACCAAAAACTACAGCAGATTTTATCTGCTCGTTTTGACCGTAGGTTTTAATACTTTCATGAACCTGAGCTGCAAGTTCTCGAGTAGGCGTAAGAATTAGGGCACGAGCTCGACACGGTTTAACGCGCGACTCGCCGCTCAAATGTTGAAGCAATGGCAAAACGAAACCCGCGGTTTTACCTGTTCCTGTTTGGGCCGCTGCCATGACATCGGCACCCTTTAAAATGGCAGGAATTGCTTGTAACTGAATTGGTGTTGGGACTGTGTACCCTTCTTTTTCTACGGCACGTAGCAAGGAATCGGATAATCCTAGTGATGTAAATGACATTTATTTTCTCGTTTCTTTAATTTACAAAAATAAACAGAACTGTCGCCGCCTAATATATTTAATAGACAGGCACGTAGATACTGCGAATTCTAATTTAGCCTAACAGTAGTGTTTGGCTGCACGGTTGTGCAATCGATAGGTATGGCTTGAAGTTGGGTGTCGTGTTGTAAAATTGTTGTAACGACAGCAAAAGCAGGCTACGACTCGCGCTCAAAAATGATTTGTACATTTTAAAGCTTTGGACGAGTGGTTTTTATCAGATGACTTTATTGCTAAAGCATTGCACTCGCTCTGAATAACATTGGGCTACTCAAAACTGAGCGGAAGACTAGCACTAAACTCGAACAAAAGCTTTGGTTTTTTTTGCGAAAAACCAAGCTTATTTGACGCTAAACACGACGCACTTACCAATCAAGCTCCCTTTTAATAGCGCTAGCGCGTGCGAAATTAGCTATTTCAGTCAATCACATCGCTTAGTATCCTGCCTACTTTGAGGTATGATTCGAGCATAAAGAATAATTACAAACCGAACATAAAATAGATCTATCTACCCAAACAAGACAGGAGATGTTGGTGAATAAACTAAATAGAAGTGTACAACTCAGTAAGGGCTTGATGCTTTTGATGATGTCCCTACTGGTTGCATGTAGCGCAAACCCAACGATCAGTTTAGACATAGGAGACCGAGATCTAGTAAATGCCTCACCTGAATCCGTAGGTATGGATTCTGATAGATTAGACCGCGTTACTGCCGCCATGCAAGGGTTTGTAGACGATGGCCTGCTGTCCGGTGCAGTTACAATGGTCGCCAGAGACAATAGAATTGTTCATTTTGAATCCGTTGGGCAGCGCGATATAGAAGCTGGCTTGGCGATGACTAACGACACTATTTTCAGAATCTATTCAATGAGCAAGCCCATTACGGGCGTGGCATTGATGATGCTATACGAAGAAGGAATGTTTAAGCTTTCTGACCCTGTGCAGATGCATCTACCTGAATTTAAGGATATGCAGGTGTTTGCGGGCATGGATGACGACGGCAACATGATCACCGAGCCTCCAGGTCATCCAATGACCATTCGGGAGCTTATGAGCCACACCGGCGGCCTGACTTATGGCATATTTGCGCAGTCACCAGTGGATAACATGTATGTTGATGCTGGCATACTAGACACCACCGTACCGCTTAACGAAATGGTTGCAAGACTTGGCAAAATACCTTTAAAGCATCAGCCGGGCTCTGCCTGGGAGTACAGCGTGTCGGTCGACGTGCAAGGCTACCTAGTTGAAAAACTCGCTGGTCAATCGTTTGGCAGCTTCTTAGAAGAGCGAATATTTACTCCTTTAAAAATGACTGACACAGATTTCCATGTGCCGGCTGACAAAGCAGATCGATTTGCGCAGATGTATGTAAATTCTGCTGAAAGCTTACTCACTCCAAGTGAAATGTTCCCCGGCGCCGATTTCTTGGTTGACCCTGTTCTAGAGGGCGGCGGCGGCGGCTTAGTATCCAGCACTATGGATTACATGCGCTTCAGCCAAATGCTCCTTAACGGCGGCGAACTAGATGGCGTTCGAATTCTTGCTCCATTAACGGTGGACTTGATGCATCGTGATCAGCTGCCAGACGCCGTTAAAAGTATTGGCCTTGGAAACCGTGGCACAACCTTTGGTTTAGACTTTGCTATTATACAAGACACTGTAGAGGCTGAAGGCTATTCCAAAGGCGAGTACTTTTGGGGCGGCGCTGCAGGCACTTGGTTCTGGATAGATCCGGTAGAAAACTTAGTGTTTATCGGAATGATTCAACAGGCCGGTCCGATGATCCCAGACGTTCGTGGCACATCTAAGCGTCTGCTATATCAATCAATAATGGATGCTTACGGTATCTAGAAATTAAAAAATCCGCGCTTAATTTGTTAAGCGCGGATTTGTTTTTCAGCAACTTATCTTTATTTTATTGAGTATGAACTCAACCTTCCTTCGCAACCCTTGCCGCTACTCTGGTCACAATTCTGGCACCTACCCTGACCGCTATCCTTGTCAATCTTGGTTTGACGTCGCTTTCATAAAAGCGGGTCTGGCCATCATATCTGCCAAATAGCGTTTACAATTTGGCTTATAGCGTTCAGCTAATCCTAATCGACTGCCCATATAAAGCGCGAAAGTAACGGCAATGTCCGCTATCGTAAAACGGTTCGCTACGAGAAAGTTTTTACCTTCAAGGGCCGCCTCTACCGATCGAAGTCTCGAGTGATACCAGATGCTGTAATCCTCTACCGCTTGAGGCAATCGACGCTCCTCAGGCTCCAGCTTTGAGTAGCGCAGGACAATTGCCTGAGGAAAAGTCAGAGTGGCATCACTTCGATGCAACCAATTAAGATAATCACCGTATTCAGGCTCGTCTCGCTCAACACCGATAGTGTGCGGCCCATACTTGTCGACCAGATATTGGCAAATGCCGCTAGACTCAGTCATGGTTAAGTCGCCATCAATAAATGTTGGCACTGTGCCTAGAGAGTTAATTTCCAAATAACCTTCAAAGGTTGCACGAGGGGGAAACTTCATCGTAATCAGATCGTAATCCAATCCCATTTCTTCCAGCGCCCAAAGCGGGCGAAGCGAGCGGGAATTTTGACAGTGATAAAGTTTCATAGTTTAAGCATCTTGTTTGTTCACACAGCGAGGATCGGTGTTCTGAATGTTCATAATCACCTCACGAGAAATCGGAAGAGGGGCGCAGCCGTGAGTGCTTCCACATATTAGGTCCCATTCTGGGCGCGCCTGTATATGACAGCCAAAGCAGTTGCCGCCAAATTGGTTAATAACTTCAGTGGTGCCACGAGTCTTTATTTCTGAGCCCATAGCAGACACATTCAACTCAAAAAATTCCCAGTCATCAGTTGCCTCATTCCAGCCAGGCTGATGCTTGATCATCACTTCAGATGGGACTAACGATATCACCGACCCTGCTGGAAATTCACCGCCAGTTTCTGAATTAGCAACGTCAAGAGTTGCTTCAACGTCGCCTAAAATATTGTCGACAAAATAAGTGCCGAGCTCTGTTTTCTCCATGTCGGTTAAACAGCGAAAAGTATTTTCGTTTACTTCCAACTGCTTTGCCGGTTCTTGCGAACTGCTCATGCCGATAAGAAACACTGACAAAGAAAATGCGACTGTCGCTTTTGTTGCCTTAATAAATACTTGCTTGATTTTCATGAGTAGATCCCTAGTTTTTATTGCTCCTCGAAAAAGAGAGGCTGTTTTTATAAATTTTTAATAGCGGCTATTCGACCGACTGCAAAGTAAACAAAAATTGCTCAGGGTCTGTGAGGACGAATCTCGCATTGCTAAATGCTACAACACCATTAATGTAAAGCTGCGGAATAACCAAGCTGCCATCCGCTGAGTTAAAGGTCGTAAAACTAGCATCTGCGTCCGACTCTGATACAACTGAGTCAGCCAGTGCTCGAATAACCACCTGAGGCGCTGTTGATTCGATGACAAAAGAAAGTCCCAAAAACTGTGTGCCATCCAAAGCGACCTTCAACTTTAACATTCCACTGGCTTCGTCAAAAGAATTTGAAATAACTGACACAGGAGGAGCTGAGACGGACATCTGCAATGTGACAAAATTCACTGAATCAATGGCGCCTCCAACGAAATTAGTTAATGGTGTAGTACTAAATGTCGTATTGATGTTGAACAATGGCAAGCCGGCTATCGCATCCACAACACCCATGCCAGGCTCGATTACCCTACCGAAGACAGTGAAACCACCATTTTGGCCATCAAGATTCCCACTGTTATTGGCTAGATTTACAAACCACTGACTTGTCGCACTATTGGGATCACCGCCCAACTTTGCCATCGCCAATGTGCCCCTTGTATTCGATATACCGAATTCATTGACCACTGGGGGGTCCAAATTTATAGCAGGGAGCGTTCGCGCTACTGCATCAAAAGTAAATCCACCACCCTGAACAATAAACCCTGGCACTGATCGGTGAATTAAAGATCCATTGTAACGATCGCTGTTCACATAGCTTAAAAAATTCGCAACTGTCGCTGGCGTCTGACTATCAAAAAGCTCAATAGAAAAATTACCGAGATTGGTTTCCACATTAACGATGGTTTGTGCGTAGGAAAATTGGCTAACGAAAAGCGAACTCAAAAAAATCAACACAGCCGACAATTTTCTAAGACTGCTCATAAGTTTCAATATTGTGTTTACTAAAAAATTCATCCCTATGTCCTACTCCAACTTTAAAATTAACTTTCTCAAGAGAGCCTGTCCCTAACGCTATTGGTGCAATCTCAGCGCGAAAGAGTTCCACCTATTTCGCGCTGATTACCGAGTAAATTCGACCCCAATTCCCCAACTGTTGCTGTAATCATAATAATCGATTAAATCACTGTTATAACCTGACATAGCCCAAAGATGAAAAGGGATGCCCAACAGGCTTGTAGTTAGCTCGAGGCTGGTGGTATTCCTACTGAACGGGTCGGCGTAACCAGTGCGATGAGTAAGCTCTATTCGATCAAAGCAGGCGATAATGCATAGCTCGTCGATCAGATTATACTGGACTGAGAATTTTAGCCCATCATATTCGTCTCGCGTCTTAGGTTCACTGCCCTGCTCTTCCCAGTCATTGTATTCCTCTGGTGCGCCCTGCAGAAAGCCATCACTCAGATAACGGCGCAGCTCTATATGGGCCGTTGTAAATCCTTTGAGGCTGGGCAAAAACCCAGTCTCCCACTGCTTGTTCCAATCCACTGCCAAATAGTCCCAACCACGACTGATGCTATCTCTTGCAAACGCAGGCGTTTCGTTTTGATCTATGTAGAATTGTTCTAGCTCGGCGAATGCTCGCTCGCTGTCAACTTGCTGACCATTTGACTCGTGGCCAAAGCCAAAGTCCCAGTAACTGTCATTGCTGTCTGTCCAAGCCCGGACAAACAACTCTGGATTGTAGCGCCGCGCAACTACAGGAGAAGATTCCCGAGAGCCAACATATTGGGAGAACCGGCTTGAAAATGCGATGAAAAGGCGGGGCTTCTTTTCTAATTGAAAACCGGTCAGATCAAAAAGAGATTCCACCAAGGGCGTCAGAATTGGATACTTTAGAGATAGCTCTGCATCCATGTACAA
>JBLHVT010000116.1:0-9500 GCA_047628735.1 Glaciecola sp. | reverse complement strand
GCCATTTCCCTTGAACAATTTACGATTCTGCCGATTTCTTGACGGGTGATTTTGATCTGCATGCCCTCAGGGTGGGTCATGGCATCGGGTTCTTTGCTTAGTTCAATGAGTGTTCTCGCAATGCGGCCAGCCACATCGTAAAAAGCAAGATCACCAACTTTGCGTGTGGTGTTACGCAGTCGATGTGCCATTTGCTGACCAAGAGTAAACGCTATTTCCGGATGTGAGCTGACGTAGGTATTAAAATTCAGATAGCTTATTTCGGCGATCTCACAGGGCGATCGCGTGCGACACCAAGCGCTGCGCTCCTCTGCTTGCTCGAACAGTCCCATTTCGCCAAAAAAGTCACCGGGATTGAGATAGGCGATAACGACTTCTTTACTATCGTCATCTTCGAGAACGACAGAAACCGATCCCTTAATGATGTAATAAAGCGTATCGCACTGATCGCCCTCATAAATGATAGTGGATCTGTTTGCGTAGCGCTTTCGATGACAGAGAGATAAAAAGTTATCTAAATCTTTGATATGAGGCGTAATTGCCATTAATGCCATGTTGGCATCTCCTAGTTTTTCACGTGTTTAAATATACATTACACTAATCTAGTAATTGTGAAGTTGGAGTTACAATAACAGTTCAAATTAAACTGAGCCAGATTACTGGCTGTCTTATTCTAGCAAATGACCCAGACTAATTCGGCGTGCTACCCTCAGCTTACTTTTTACTAGAACGCCTGCTTTACTTTATCGGTAAGTCGGGGCTAATTCTTAATTGTTATAACTAAACTGTCGAATGAGATTGATTATGAAGGCGCGAATTAAGTGGGTAGAAAACGTAATGTTTGTGGCTGAGTCAGAAACCGGACATGCGATTGTTTTGGATGGAGCCCCGGAAGGCGGTGGTCGAAACATGGGCATGAGGCCGATGGAGCTCATGGCTCTGAGCGTGGGCAGCTGCTCGTCTTATGACGTGGTTACAATATTAAAGAAAGCCCGGCAGGCCATTTCAAGCTGTGAAGCTGAGGTCACCGCGCAAAGAGTGGATACGGTGCCTTCAGTTTTTGAGTCCATCCATCTGCATTTTAAACTGTCTGGAAAAGACTTAAGCCCTAAGCAAGTTGAACGGGCAGTATCACTGTCGGCGGACAAATATTGTTCGGCATCTCTGATGCTTCAAAATGCTGGTGTTAAGGTCACTCACGATTTTGAAATTATTGAGGATTAGTGAAGGTTAATTAAAGTGATTAAAAAGGGGCCTTGTTTGCATCGCGCGGCCGAGGCCGCAGCGAACAAAGCAATAGAATAACGAGCCGCTAGAGTCTATAAGTCGTTTTTTTCATGAGCACTGACATGACAGACATGGCTTGTTTAAAAGGTAATGGCAGGTTGGCGCCGCCAGCTTGTTTTGCTGACTCGCCGTGTTCTCTTTCGTCATTGATCATTTGATTTAAAATCGCATGGCTTTTTTGGTCTTTCTCGGGCAATTCTTGTTGATGTTGCTCAAGGTGTTCGCAGACCTGCTGTTCTGTCTCCGCCACAAATCCTAGACTCCACTTGTCGCCAGCTAAGCCGGCAGCCGCGCCTAGGCCGTATGATAGGCCATACCAGAGAGGGTTAAGCAGGCTGGGCCTGCTATCCAGCTGCTGCAATCGCTCATCGCACCAAGCCAGATGATCCACTTCTTCCTCTGCTGCATGTTCCATGGACTGCCTGACTTGATCGAGTTTCGCTGTTGCTGCTTGGCCTTGATAAAGAGCCTGCGCGCAGACTTCCCCCGTGTGGTTGATTCGCATTAGCCCGGCGATATGTTTTTTCTCGCGCAGTTTAAGCTCGCCATCTGTAAGATTTGCAGCTGGGGATGATCGGCGTGCTTGGGCAGCACCCGGCGAGCAAGTGCGTAGAGCTTTATCGAATTGGATCAAGAATTTATCAATAGTTGAATGGCGTTGTAGATTTGTCATTCAGCTATTCTCCCTAGCTATAGCCCGATAGGCAATGTCTTTACGAAAATAAACGTCTTTCCATGACACCGTGTTGACGAGTTTATAAGCACTAGCCTGCGCCTTTGAGACTGTTTCACCCAATGCGACAGCGCACAATATGCGGCCTCCATTGGTGACCACCTCGCCCTTAGATTTAACTGTGCCAGCATGAAATATCTTCAAGTCTTTGGACCCAGTGCCGGCAAGGCCGCTAATTACGTCGCCTTTGTTATAGCTGTTGGGATAGCCGCCTGCCGCCATAACTACTCCAACTGCAGTGCGCGGATCCCAGTCAACGGTTTGTGTGTCTAGTGTGCCAGCAATAGTCGCGAGGCATAGTTCACACAGATCTGAATTCAAACGCATCATTACGGGCTGTGCTTCTGGATCGCCAAACCGGCAGTTGAATTCGACAACCGCAATGTCCCCGGTGGGGGTGATCATGAGCCCGGCATAGAGAAAGCCTTTATAGTCATTGCCGTCGGCGGCCATGCCTTTCACAGTGGGAATGATAACCTGATCCATTATTTTCTGGTGAATCGCAGCGCTCACAACCGGCGCCGGCGAATAAGCTCCCATGCCGCCGGTATTTGGGCCTAAATCGCCATCGTCTCGGGCTTTATGGTCTTGTGATGTTGCCATAGGCAAGACATTGCTGCCATCAACGATGGCGATGAAACTCGCTTCTTCACCCACTAAGAATTCTTCAATAACAACTCTATTTCCAGCGTCGCCAAATTTATTGCCAGCGAGCATGTCTTCAACGGCTGCAATAGCCTCGGCTTCGGTGGTGGCAACAATGACACCCTTGCCCGCCGCTAAGCCGTCAGCCTTGACAACAATGGGCGCGCCATTAGCTTTAATGTAGTCAATAGCAGGGCCAACGTCGGTAAAACTTTTATAAGCGGCGGAAGGGATGCTGTGTCGGCTAAGGAAATCTTTGCTAAAGGCCTTGGAACCTTCGAGCTGAGCGGCTTTTGCCGATGGGCCAAAACAGGGCAGGCCTTTAGCGTTAAAAAAATCTACAATGCCCTCAACTAGCGGTGCCTCAGGCCCTACTATTGTTAGGCCTATATTGTTGCTGCTTGCAAATTCGGCTAAGGCTTCAAAATCCATCGGATCGAGATCCACATTTTGCAGATTACCCTCCAGCGCGGTGCCTGCGTTGCCCGGGGCTACAAATACCATTTCTGCAGAGTCTGATTGAGCTGCTTTCCAGGCTAGTGAATGCTCACGACCACCGCTGCCAATGACTAGTATGTTCATTTATTCTACTGCCTCGTGTTCAAGCTTGCTGTCTAACCAACTTTTGATTTAGTGTCTAAAGTGACGAACGCCAGTAAAGACCATTGCTATGCCCGCTTCATCGGCGGCAGCGATCACTTCACTGTCACGCATTGAGCCGCCCGGCTGAATCACCGCTTTGATGCCGGCGGCTGCAGCAGCATCTATGCCGTCACGGAAAGGAAAGAAGGCATCTGAGGCCATAACGGATCCTTTCACTACCAATTCTTCATCAGCCGCTTTTATACCAGCAATTTTGGCGCTATAAACACGGCTCATTTGACCGGCGCCTATGCCTATCGTTTGTTTATCTTTACAGTAAACAATGGCGTTTGATTTGACGTATTGCGCTACCGTCCATGCAAACATCAAATCTTCTATTTCGTTTTCAGAAGGGACGCGGGCGCTGACAACTTTAAGATCACTTGCTTTAAGTTTGTGAATGTCTCGGTCTTGCACCAGCAGGCCGCCGTTTACCCGTTTGTAGTCCAGTCCTGTTAAGCGCTGCTTGGGCCATTGGCCACAGCTAAGAACACGGACATTTTTCTTACTCCCAGTAATAGCCAACGCTTCGGCAGAGATGCTAGGAGCAATTATCACCTCGGTAAACTGCTGCTCGACAATTCGCTTTGCTGTCACTGCATCGAGTTCGCGATTAAACGCGATGATGCCGCCAAAAGAAGAAGTGGGGTCAGTTTTAAAGGCTTTTTCATAGGCGCTTAAAATTGAATCCGTTACTGCGACACCGCAAGGGTTGGCATGCTTAACGATGACGCAAGCTGGCTCATCGAAACATTTCACACATTCCAGAGCTGCGTCCGTATCGGCTATATTGTTGTAAGAGAGGGCTTTGCCTTGCAACTGTTGCACCGTGCTAATGCTAGCTTCGCCAGGATTACTTTCAATGTAGAATGCCGCGCTCTGGTGAGGGTTTTCGCCATATCGCATGGTTTGTTTTTTGATAAATTGCGTGTTGAAGGTGCGAGGAAAAGCGTCTTGTGCAGCCTTTTCTTGACTGGAATCTGTGGTTTCAGTGCCTGGCTCTTTACCTAGTTTCCCACCTAACTTAGTGCCTAAATAGTTGGCGATGGCTCCGTCATAAGCGGCTGTGTGTTCATAAGTTTTGACAGCTAAATCGAAGCGTTTTTCTTGGCTTAGGGAGCCGCCATTTTCTTTCAGAAGCTCGATAATTTCATCATATTCACTAGGGTTAACCACTACGGATACAAAACGGTTATTTTTAGCGGCTGCTCGCAGCATTGTTGGCCCGCCAATATCTATATTTTCTATTGCGGTTGGAAGGTCGCAGTCCGGATTGGCAACAGTTGCCTCGAATGGATAAAGGTTCACAACCACTAAATCAATGGCAGGAATATTGTGTTTCTCCATAACCTCTTGATCTTGATCGCGCCTTGCTAGAATCCCACCGTGGACCTTGGGGTGTAAGGTTTTAACTCGTCCGTCCATCATTTCTGGAAAGCCGGTGTAATCAGAGATCTCGATTGCTGGTATGTTTTCAGCTTTTAGTTTTTTGTAAGTCCCACCGGTGGATAAGATTTCTATATCCATTGCGGCGAGAGATTGCGCGAATGGAATAAGACCGGTTTTGTCGGAAACACTGATCAATGCGCGACGAATGGCGCCAGAATTTTCTGAGCTCATAGGATTAAAAATCTCGAGTTGGTTGTTGAATTAGGTGTTGGTTTTGCGTTCTTAAAATTGGGTCTATTGCTTTGCTAGTTAGCGTTAAAGAAGCCCATATTGCTTTAATTTGGTTCTGAGCGTACCACGATTTAAACCGAGCATGGTAGAGGCCTTACTTTGGTTATTGCCGCTATAGCGCATGACTGCTTGCAGCAATGGCGCTTCTACTTCTGACATAACCATTTGGTGAAGATCGGTAACTGGCTCGTCTTCCAAATGCACGAAATACCGGCGCAGCGCCTTGTCCACTTCATTACGAAGAGTGTTCTCTTGGGCGGCAAAAGATTCGATTTGAGAACTAATTTCTGATGATTCTTCTAGTTTAGTCATGCAGCAAGGGCTCCGTTAGTTCCTTCTAGAATCGCGAAGTATTCTTGCAGGGTTTCTAATTGATTTTGTGGGTCTGCGAATTGGTTAAACTGTGCTCTAAATAATTTTGATCCGGGCAAATCTGCCACGTATTCAGCGACGTGCTTGCGGGCGAATAATGCGCCTTTGTAGTCGCCGTAAAAGGCATAGAGTTTGGTAAGGTGAAGTTCGATTACTGCGCCTTGAACGGCCAATGGTGGCGAGGCCAGCGTGGTGCCAGTCTTCAAATAGTGTTCTATTTGATTGAATAGCCACGGTCTGCCCCAAGCGGCGCGGCCGATCATAATGCCGTCCACTCCGGTTTGCGTAAGGACTGCCTTTGCTTTTTCGGGAGAGTCGATATCACCGTTGGCGATTATGGGGATAGAGACTGCCTGCTTTATATCAGCAATTGTGTCGTATTCAGCACTGCCCTTGAACCTGCAGGCTCGGGTGCGACCGTGAACGGTAAGAAGTTGAATGCCAGCCTGTTCAGCGATCTTGGCTATAGTGACTCCATTACGTTCGCAGGGTGACCAGCCGGTTCGAATTTTTAGTGTTACGGGCACCGAGACACTGGCAACTACGGCTTGTAAAATTTCCGCTACCAATTTTTCATCTTTTAAAAGCGCAGACCCGGCTGCCTTTTTTAGGACTTTCTTCGCTGGACAACCCATATTGATATCGATTGCATCAGCACCGAGTTCGACGTTAAGTCTAGCCGCCTCGGCCATCATTTCAGGTTCTGATCCAGCGATTTGAATTACATGTGGGCTTTCAATTATAGGTTTTACTTGCTTAAGGCGGTTGCGTTCGCGCTTCCACAGTTCACTATTCGCTGGCAGCATTTCACCAACGGTAAGGCCGGCACCCTGCTGACTGCAGATCTCTCTAAAGGGAGCGTCAGAAACACCAACCATAGGGGCTAAAAAAAGCGAATTGCGAAGTTTGTAGGGGCCAATATTGAGCATCGAAGCAATAAAACTCGGTTTTTATATGGCCGGCCATAATAGCTGGGAGCTTAACTGAGTGGAAGGTATTTGGTTAATAATTCACCACTTTTTTGCTTGGCAAAGGAAATTGGGAAGTTCTCCTACGTCAAATTGCGCAATGTTTTGCCAATGCTAGAGAGAATGTAGCTGCGCTTAAGTTTGAGGGCCTCTTTGGGGCGCTGACACACTCGCTCTCTATCTCAGTGCTGGGCCGGCTGGGTCAGGGGGCTCTAAACGCGAGGGTATAGTTTACAGCAAATGGGCCAGGGTCCATTATTTCCAGCTGCACTTGTACAGGTGAGTTGGGAGGCATGTAAGTGACTCTTTGTAGGCCTGGGCTAAGATATTCCTGCGGCGAGAACTCTCGCAAAGCGATGACCTCGTTTGCGGAACTATTGAAGCTTAAAATCATAACCGGGAACACTTGAGGAAAGCTGGCTGTATTTCTAAACGAGACATTTATCGATAATGCATCTGGCTGTTCAGGGTGACTGCGAACAGCAAGGTCATCACTTCTTATGGCATCGAGATTTGAATAGGGTGGTAGTTGGCAGCTTACGTACTTGCAGACAAAGACGTAGGCAGGACGAAATCGATCTAATTGGCTGTACAGGGGGAGATACCACCAAAAATACTGAGCTAGCAGCGTGCCGGACAAAACTGTGCAGCCAAATGCCAAGGCTAATGTAGAGCGCCAATGCAGGCGCCGCGCAGAACCAAGCGTCACCGGAGCCGCCATCTTGCCAAGTTCCTCAAGATTCAGGTCAGGGATTACTTCAAGTGCATCATGGTCTTCAAAATGGGTGTTCAAAGCTCTTGCGCGAATATCTTCAGTGCTTATACCTTCGGCGTCGGCGTCGGCGTCGGCGTCGGCATCGCTGGGCGCTGCGTTAGTGGTGAGCTCACTGATCAGGGACTCTGATCTTAACGAATCAGAATCTAAGCCCGATTCAACCGCGGCGTGAAACGGAGGCTCTATATGCTTTGATGTTGGCGCGGATTCAGCGCCAAGGCTTGATACTGAGGCTGGGCCTGATGTTAGGGCCAGGTCAAAGAATTGCTTGTCAGATTGGTCGCTATTTTTCTCTGCGGCTAAGTTGCCAGCGGACACGTCGGTGATAACGTTCGCAACAACTTTGGTGATTTCCGCGCTGACATCTTCAGTGGCATTGTCCCTAATGGTTTGGTCGAGAGCGCGTTGCCGCTTCTGGGCTGAGTCCCTAAACTCATTTTGTGCCGTATCATGGGCGTCACTAACATTGCGCGGAGTTTCTTCGGACGCTGGTAATTTGGGGCCAGGCTGCTTGAGGACAGGCTCATCTAGATGTGGCTCTAAGGCCATTTCAGCGGCCGAATCCATTGCATGAGTATCTGTGTTAATGGGCTCACTTGTCATTGCTAATGATGGCTGCACATTAGATTGTTCAATCTCTGTGCCGCTTTGCGGTTCTGGGTCTGCGGGAGATTCGCACTCGCCGGATGTCATTTCTGCGGGTGGCTGGATTTTGCTGGACTGTTGCATAGAAAACGATACGCTAAGAGTGGGATCCTCGTGGTTTGAGACGCTATTGCTGGTCCAAGAACTGGCTCTTGGCTCCGAGTGATCATTGTCTTTTTGGCTGGCCTTTGGCACTGAAATTTCGGCGGCGGTTTTTGAGAGTTTTTCTGCGCCTAATTCTTCTATTTCCTGAAGCAGAACTTCCAGCTCTGTTTCAGCTTTTGCCTCAAATTCTTTTATCTCGTCTATCTCGATGCTTAAATGTTGGCTGGTCTCAAAGTTTGGGGTTTGTTCAAAAAGATTCACCTCGAGCTCAGGTTCAGGCTGAATTTCTAGAATCGGTTTGGGTTTGGCAAAGCCAGCAAATAAAGCAGCTCGATCGGGAAATGTCGGCTTAATTGGAGAGGGCGTTTTACGTGAATCTTCTTGCAGTGAGCTGCGGGTTAAAAATGCCGAGGGGTTAAAATAGTCCTCTGGATGACTCCCCACAAAAACAGATTCTTGTTCAGACGCATCATCGGTTTCTACAAGATTATCCAAGGCATCAAACACAGATAAACAGGAACCACAGCGCACCCGACCCGATGCGGCTTCTAGCACTTGAGCATTGGTATTAAATGTGGATTCGCACTTGGGACACTGTGTGACGTGAAAAGCCATTGCGTAGTTTACTTTACAGTAGGATCTAAGTTCAGAAAAATCGAGTTAGTTAGAAATTTTGATCAAGAGTTTAGGGGATTGTGAGGCGGATAGCTAACCGGCCATTGGTATTGTATTGCGTAACCCATCAATGCGCACCCAGCCATCTTCTATTGCAGGGGCGGTCAAATCGAACCATTGTGAATAACGGTCAATAATTAGATCTGTCTGTTCTTCAAGAATTCCTGACAGAACGATACTGCCATTGCTTTTTACAAGGCTGGCGAGAAGGCTCGCAAGTTCTAGGAGAGGGCCGCAGAGAATGTTTGCCATAAGCACATCCGCTTGAATTGAAGGTAATTGATCTGGTAAACAAGCGCTTATTATTGACTGGTCTAGATTATTGCGCGCACTATTATCCACTGTGGCTAGAACAGCCTGGGGGTCGTTATCAACGCCGATGGCTTGTTTTGCGCCAAGTAGGATAGACGCAATAGCAAGCACTCCAGAACCACAGCCATAGTCGATCACGACAGTGTTCTCAAGGTCGGCTTGCTCAAGCCATTGCAGGCACAGTGATGTGGTGGCGTGAGTACCACTGCCGAAGGCCATGCCTGGATCGAGCATGATATTTACGGCGTCTGGCTCCGGGGGAGTTTGCCAGCTTGGACAGATCCAAAGTCTGGCACCAAACTGCATGGCATGAAAATCATTCATCCACGCCCGTTCCCAATCTTGGTCTTCAATTTTTTCTATAACCAAAGATTGTTGATTTCTTACATTTTCATTATTTGAAAGGAATTGGATGCAGGGTGACAGATCGGTTGCCTTTTCAAAAAGTGCAACGACAACGGTCTCTTCCCAAAGAATAGTGCCGCCGGGTTCTAGTTGAAAAACAGCCTGGTCTTGGGCATCGAGGAAAGAGATGGATACGGCTCCGAACTCCAACAGCGACTCTTCGACAGCATCGCTGTGCTCGGGGGTGGTATTAACTTTGATTTGTTGCCATGGCATTATTTTACTGAACTCTACGCCTCACTCAACTGCTTGAGCT
>JBLHVT010000115.1:0-9535 GCA_047628735.1 Glaciecola sp. | reverse complement strand
AACAAAGCGCTGTTACGGCTTAACGCCCAATTGACTCTGAATCTGAGCAAGCAAGCGGGTAAGATTAGACTCTGCTTCAGATTTATAGCGAAAGGGTCCTACGGTCTCACCAGAATCGGTATCAAAATACCATAGGTCTTGGTTTAAATAGACTTTATCTTCTGCGCTTGGATTCGATTCGTCAGGCTTATTTGAATTGGACATCGTTAGTTTCCTTGGCTGGTTTTGCTAAGTTTTTTGTTTTTCAAAGTATTGACGGCGTTTGGAAAGTTAATACGCAATCAAAACTGGTTTAACTTCTGATCAAGGTTTACTAATTCAGTTTTAGAAACTTACCTCCTGTTGCCCGAATGAGCAACTGGAAAATTTTCATCTCGCGATAATAGTGACAACACTGATTCAATGGCAAGATAAAGAGGTGCTAATTTCTGATGAGTGGACAACATGTGGCCGGAACTTCATATGGAGGCCACTTTCAATTGGTTGAAAATCCCCTAACTAGCTGTCAATTGACCCTGTTAGCGCTGTTCTTTAATTTTAAACTCAGGCTATGCTGGTAAAAGGCGCGGGCTAGAGATTGAATCTCCTATTACGGTATGGGAGAATCACGCGCTTGATAGCAGCCTGTAGATTCGATTTAACTTATTGAATTTGCAGGCAATCAGAATCACACCATCGCCAGCACACACTTATCCACATGCGATATCCCAGATTGTGATGCACAGCGCTAATGATTAGAACTAACCTGAGGTGAGCGTCACCTGGGATAATTGAGGTCAACAAATGCAGGTTTCAGTTGAAACAACAGAAGGTTTAGAACGAAAAATGACAATCGCGGTCCCAGGTGAGCAAGTGGATTCTGCGGTTAAAGCCAAGCTTAACGATGCGGCCAAAACAGTAAAACTTAACGGTTTTCGTCAAGGCAAAGTACCCTTCAAAGTTGTAAAAGACAAATTTGGCGAGGGTGTAAGGCAGGAAGTTGTCGGAGAGTTAATGAACCAAACTTTCTACGACGCCATTAATGAGCAGGGCCTCAGGCCTGCTGGGCAGCCTAGGATCGAGGCGACCAAGTTGAAAGAAGGGCAAGACATCGAATTCATTGCTGTATTCGAAGTGTACCCAGAGATTACATTACCCGATTTTAGTGCTGTGGCAGTGAACAGCCTCAGTGCCGATATTGATGAAGCTGATGTCGACGAAATGATCGAAACACTTCGAAAACAGAGACAGTCATGGCAAGTTGCCGAGCGTGCCGCAGTGAACGAAGATATGGTTAACATCGACTTTACCGGCCGCAAGGATGGCGAAGAGTTTGCGGGGGGTGACGCAAAGGGCAGTAGTCTGGTTCTTGGATCTGAGCGTATGATTCCAGGGTTCGAGACAGGAATAATAGGTAAATCTGCCGGTGATAATTTTATATTACCTCTTGAGTTCCCAGCGGATTACCAAAGCGAAGATTTGGCGGGCCAGAAAGTAGAGTTTGAGATCACCCTAAACAGTGTGAGCGAGCAGGCATTGCCTGCCGTAGATGAAGAATTTTATAAAAGCTTTGGTGTAGAAGAAGGTGGCTTAGAAGCTTTTAGAGAAGAAGTCGTCAACAACATGAATCGGGAAATGAAAACCGCAAGCCGTAATAAAGTTAAGACTGCGATAATGGATGCCATTATCGACAGTGTCGATATTATTGTTCCGGCAGCATTAGTGAAAGCGGAGACTGAGCAGCTAAAAACCCAAGCGCTCCAGCAAATGGGTGGCGGGGGGCAGAATCTTGACCCAAGCATGCTTCCTGATGAGCTTTTTGCAGATCAAGCTAGCCGCCGCGTAACTCTAGGTTTGGTGCTTGGTGAAATAATAAAGGTTAAAGAGCTAAAAGCCGACCCAAGTAGGGTGCGTGCGGCAGTTGAAGAGCTGGCCTCAACCTATGAGTCGCCCGAAGACGTGGTGAATTGGTACTACAGTAATGATGAACAGTTGGCATCAATTGAGTCTGGGGTACTTGAAGATCAAGTTTTTGACCACATACTAGAACAAGCCTCTGTGACTGATACCAAGGTAAGCTATCAAGATGTCATTAAGCCTGAGGAGAAGAAGACTGTAGATGACGATTCGGATGCAGAAATAGCAGACGATAAGTAATAAGGGAACTTAGCGCACAAAAGCGTTAACGTTCGAGTCATCTTAATGCCTGACAGGCTACACTTTATTCAGATCAACTGAACAGGCACGTTGGAATAAAACTGGCCGCCCACTTTTAGATTTAAAGGAAGGTTACATGCTCGACTCGCAATTCGCGCCCAACGCAGCTCTTGTCCCTATGGTAGTGGAACAAACTGCCCGAGGTGAACGGTCTTACGATATCTACTCCATGCTACTTAAGGAGAGAGTTATTTTTATGACCGGACAAGTAGAAGACTACATGGCCAATCTGATAGTCGCTCAGCTTTTATATTTGGAATCCGAAAATCCGGACAAAGATATCCATCTGTACATTAATTCTCCTGGAGGCTCGGTCACAGCTGGCTTGTCGATATATGACACGATGCAGTTTATCAAGCCTGACGTGAGCACTATGTGTATTGGTCAAGCCGCCAGCATGGGCGCTATGTTGCTAGCTGGAGGCGCTGTGGGTAAGCGGTTTGCTTTACCTCATTCGCGTATGATGATTCATCAACCAAGCGGTGGGGCCCAAGGCCAGGCATCAGATATTGAAATACAAGCTAATGAAATCATTAAGATACGAAAAAGACTTAATGTATTACTTGCAGCACATAGCGGGCAAACTGAAGAAAAAATTGCCAAAGATACTGAGCGTGACAATTTCATGAGCGCAAAAGAAGCTGAAGAATACGGGCTTATAGATAAAGTAATTGAAAGAAGAGTAGATAATAGTTCGAAGGCAGCTAAATAATTCTAGTTACATGGCTTGCAGGCCTTGCAATTGGTGATGGTTGCCTTCACTTTACCTATTAACAACTGACCGCTGACAAATTCATGGCAGTTAGTTTAATCATCACCGCGAAATCAATCGGTGGTACTTAATTAATACTTTTGGAAAGTTAAAGACTTATAAACCATATGTCAGATGATCGGTTCGATAAAGGCGATGACAACGGAAAGCTGCTTTACTGCTCATTTTGCGGGAAGAGTCAGCACGAAGTCAGAAAACTAATAGCGGGCCCTTCGGTTTTCGTCTGCGATGAGTGTGTAGACCTCTGCAACGATATTATTCGCGAAGAAATCCAAGAAAAGGAGTCGGAGACTACGACTCGGAAATTGCCTATCCCCGAGGAAATTAAAAATACCCTCGATGACTACGTGATTGGTCAAGAAAGCGCTAAAAAGGTGCTTGCAGTAGCGGTTTATAACCACTACAAACGATTAAATTATGACAAGGGTAAAGGAGAAGTTGAGCTCGGCAAGAGTAATATTCTTATGGTCGGTCCAACCGGCACTGGCAAGACATTGCTAGCTGAGACGCTTGCTCGGATGCTCGACGTTCCCTTTACAATCGCGGATGCCACAACGTTAACTGAAGCGGGCTACGTCGGCGAAGACGTCGAAAATATCATTCAGAAACTTTTGCAGAAATGCGATTACGATGTCGAAAAAGCTCAGGTTGGCATTGTTTATATCGATGAAATCGACAAGATTTCGCGCAAATCTGACAACCCTTCAATTACCCGAGATGTTTCCGGTGAAGGCGTTCAGCAGGCTTTGCTTAAGTTGATTGAGGGAACTGTGGCATCAGTGCCGCCACAGGGCGGCCGCAAGCATCCGCAGCAAGAATTCCTGCAAGTGGATACATCTAACATCTTATTTATCTGTGGTGGGGCTTTTGCAGGTCTTGATAAAATCATTCGCAACCGCTCAGATAAGGGTGGAATCGGTTTTGGCGCTGAAGTGCGCAGTAAATCTGAAGAGCTTAAAGTCGGAGAAACATTGCAAGATGTAGAGCCTGAGGATTTGGTTCGCTACGGACTTATCCCTGAATTTGTTGGCAGATTGCCAATGATCGCGACTTTAGATGAGCTAGATCTTGATGCTTTAGTGCGGATCATCCGTGAGCCAAAAAATGCGCTCACAAAACAGTATCAAAAACTGTTTGAAATGGAAGGTGTAGAGATTCAGTTTCGAGACGAAGCTCTGCGTGCAATTGCTAAAAAAGCCCAAGAGCGTAAAACTGGCGCCCGCGGTCTGCGCTCGATAATGGAGGCGGTCTTGCTGGATACAATGTACAAGATCCCATCTCTAGAGAACGTTAGCAAAGTCGTTATCGATGCGGCGGTTATAGAGGGCGAGTCCGAACCTCTATTGATGTACGAAAATGTTGAGCAGCCAACTAAAACTGCTGCTGACGAATAAGTAAAGCTAGCCCTTGATTTATTGGGGCTGGCCACCAACTCCCTAAAACGCGTTTACTCTTATTAAAGGTAGTTTATGAGCAACCCTGCCGACATTCTAAATTTTTCGAATTTTCCTCTTTTACCATTGAGAGATGTTGTTGTGTATCCACAAATAGTCCAGCCTTTGTTTGTTGGGCGACCTAAGTCTATTAAGGCATTGGAAGTGGCCATGGCAAGTGATAAGCAGGTACTGCTTGTTGCTCAAAAAAATGCTGCAGAAGATGAACCTAGCATTGATGACTTGTTTCAGATAGGGACAGTTGCAACTATATTACAGCTAATTCGACTACCCGATGGCACTGTTAAAGTGCTGGTGGAGGGTTTGGAGCGAGCACGTATTAAGAATGTTGTGTTTGATGTTGATCATTTTAAAGCTGAAACCAATGTCCTTAACTCAGAAGAAATCCCGGAAAAAGAATCTGCATTACTAATCAGGTCGCTGCTTTCGCAATTCGATCAGTATGTGCAGCTAAGCAAAAAAATTCCGCCAGAGGTAATGACCTCAATATCCAGCATTGATGAACCGGGCCGACTTGTTGATACCATTGCTTCTCACATGTCTCTCCAGTTGCAAGAAAAGCAGAACCTGTTAGAGCTCGCTGGGTTACAGGCAAGAATTGAACACTTGATGGCGCTGATTGAGTCTGAAATAGACCTGTTTCAGGTTGAGAAACGGATTCGAGGCCGCGTTAAGAAACAAATGGAAAAAAGCCAGCGCGAGTACTATTTGAATGAGCAAATGAAGGCCATTCAGAAGGAAATGGGAGAGTTGGAAGATGTCCCAAACGAGGCTGAAGAATTAAAGCAGAAAATTGACGATGCGGGCATGCCTAAGGAGGCTAAAGACAAAGCATCTGCTGAACTAAATAAATTAAAGCAGATGTCACCCATGTCATCAGAAGCTTCTGTTGTTCGCACCTATCTCGATTGGATGGTCAGCATCCCTTGGAAAAAGAAAAGTAAAGTTCGCGTAGATTTAGCGAAAGCTGAAGAGATTCTTGAAAATGATCACTATGGTCTGAAAGAAGTTAAAGAACGAATTATTGAATATTTAGCGGTTCAAAAGCGCGTTAAAAAGCTGAAGGGGCCGATTTTATGCCTTGTTGGGCCTCCCGGAGTCGGCAAGACATCGTTAGGTGAGTCTATCGCTCGAGCTACAAATCGCAAATTCGTCCGCATGGCGTTAGGTGGTGTACGTGATGAAGCAGAAATCCGTGGTCACCGTCGTACTTATATAGGTTCACTGCCTGGAAAACTAATACAGAAACTTTCTAAGGTAGGGGTGAAAAATCCACTGTTTTTGCTCGATGAAATCGACAAGATGGGCATGGATAATCGAGGCGATCCAGCATCGGCATTGCTGGAAGTTTTAGATCCTGAGCAAAATAATAGCTTTAATGATCACTACCTTGAAGTGGATTATGACTTATCCGAGGTTATGTTTGTTTGTACCTCTAATAGCATGAACATTCCAGAGCCATTGCTAGATCGGATGGAAGTTATTCGTATTCCTGGTTACACAGAAGACGAGAAAGTGAATATTGCCGAGCGCTATTTAGTGCCTAAGCAAATGAAAAATAATGGCTTAAATAAAGGGGAACTAGCCTTTGATCAGGGCCCTATAAGAGATCTCATTCGTTATTACACCCGTGAAGCAGGCGTTCGTGGTCTAGAGCGCGAGATTGCTAAGGTCTGTCGAAAAATTGTTAAAGATAATTCTATAGGCAAAGAAGTAGATGAGGTTAAGCTCAGTTCTGAATTGCTTGAGAAATACTCCGGCATTCGTAAATATGATTACGGAAAAGCTGAAGAAGAAAATCAAGTAGGGCAGGTTAACGGCTTAGCGTGGACATCTGTTGGTGGAGAGCTGTTGACGATTGAAGCAATTGCAGTCGAAGGCAAGGGTAAAATCATCAAGACTGGTTCGTTAGGTGATGTGATGCAAGAATCCATCCAAGCTGCGTTAACTGTTGTTAGAAGTCGTGCTGAGAGTCTCGGGCTAGCGCCAAGCTTTCATGAAAAATGTGATTTGCACATACACGTCCCAGAAGGCGCTACTCCTAAGGATGGCCCTAGTGCAGGCGTTGGCATGTGTACGGCATTGGTGTCGGTGCTAACTAAAATACCTGTTCGTGCCGATGTCGCAATGACAGGTGAGATTACTCTTCGCGGTCAAGTTCTCAAGATCGGTGGACTTAAAGAAAAACTGTTGGCTGCTCATCGAGGTAACATTAAAACGGTCATTATACCGGCGGATAATGAGCGTGATTTGGCAGAAATACCTGACAATATAAAAGCCGAATTGAAAATTGTTCCTGCGCGCTGGATAGATGAGGTTTTGCAAGTGGCTTTACAGTATCAGCCCACGCCTATAGATGGTGATAAAAAGCCAAAAGAAGCCGCAAAAGAAGATAAAGACAAAAGTAATGACGAAAATCACATAAATACCCATTAATACCTAATAATGGGAGCTCTCTGTATTGACAGTGGTTTCATGCAATTGGTATAAAGACTCGATAATCCGCGGGGTGTACGCCAGCTCCCAAGCTCATTTTTGGGTCGACTCGATCGAAGCTTATTTTTAATACAATTTGCGAATAAAGCTATTAATCATTTATTCTAAATATTAGATTTCAACAGTAATTAGACGATAAAACTAAGCGAAGTCGGTGCGATATATAAGTGAGAAACACAAGTAATAAAAACCTAGTAATAAAAACGTCAAATTGATAAAAAGGGGATAAAGTGAATAAGTCAGAATTAATAGATGCAGTTGCAGCCAGTGCAGACCTTCCTAAAGCTTCAGCAGGTCGTGCCATCGATGCTATGATAGATTCAATTACAGAATCGTTAAAGAAAGCAGAGCCAGTTGTATTGGTAGGTTTTGGAACTTTTGCTACTAAAGATCGCGCTGCACGCACCGGACGTAATCCACAAACTGGCGAGCCAATTCAGATTAAGGCTGCGCGTGTACCGAGTTTTAAAGCAGGCAAAGCGCTCAAAGACTCTGTAAACACATAGAAAATGTTCAGGCCAACCGATCAGTTTATAACCGTGAAGTAATACGTCTCGCTCTTTTAGACTGCTCAAATCCTAAACTGCCTTCTAGACAGTTGAAATAGGCGCATCTATGATGCGCCTTTTTTAGTTACAGAAATGTCATTAGTTAAGTTAGGCAAAATCACATTAATGCTTAGCGTTTGGAAGAAATCATGCTTCAAAATATTCGAGATAATTCACAAGGTGTTATCGCTAAAGTCATTGTTGGCTTTATCATCGCTATATTCGCTCTCTTTGGAGTTGAATCAATCATAGGTGGTTTTATGACATCACCGCCGGTTGCTGAAGTGAACGGTGAGGAAATTACCGAAACACAGCTGCAAGCGAACACACAGAACTTGATTGCCACCTTAGGGGGCAACATTGAGGCCCTTGATCAGGAGCTTTTAGAGCAAATTTCTCTTAATCAATTAATCGAAGAATTGGTTATGCGGCAGTTAGCAAAAGGCAATTCAATGTCAGTTTCAAGTGATAGAATTGATCGCTCCATCATCCAAACCCCATCTTTCCAACTTAACGGCGTGTTCGATTCCGAGTTAGCTGTTCGAACGATGAACAGTCAATTTTTGAGTGTTGCTCAGTATAGAGAAACACTGCGTGGACAAATGCTGATGGCGCAAGTTGCCAACGCGTACGCCAGCTCAAACTTCGTCACCGACGGCGAATTAAATCGCCTAGTGAAGCTGTCCTCACAGACTAGAGATCTTCGTTATCTATCAGTAACCATGGGTACGAGAACATTAGATACAGCAATAAGGGACGAGCAAATTCAAAGCTACTATGACGATAACCAGGAACTTTTTGAAGAAGATGCGTCTGTCGTAGTTAATTATGTCTTATTGGATAAGAGTATAATTTCAGATGAAATCGCTCTAGATGAAAATGCGCTATTAGCTAAATATGAAGAAGATCGCAGTGCGTTCGAAGGCTCTGCGGAAAAGCGCGCTGCTCACATTTTGTTTGAGATAAATGGAGATTTGACCGAGGCTGAAGCGCTAGAACTTGCCGCGAACGCTAGTGTGCGCTTGGCAAATGGTGAAGAATTTAGAGCCCTTGCTTTAGAGCTTTCAAGTGATACGGCCTCCGCTGAAGAGGGCGGTGATATTGGCTTTACAGATGGCAGCGCGTTTCCTCCAGAGTTGGAAGAAGCTTTAGATGAGTTGGCACTGAATGAAGTTTCCGGTCCAGTTATAACTGATTTCGGCGTGCATTTAGTTAAGTTGACTGAAGATAATGAGAACGTTTACCAATCTTTCGAAGAGCTTTCAGAGCGTCTAGAACGCGAACTTAAATCGGCAGAAGTAGAAGCGTTGTTCGCGCAAAAGCTAGCCGACCTATCAAATTTGGCTTTTGAGACTGCAGACTTAACCCAGATTTCTGAAGAATTAGGTCTTACAGTTCTTCAAAGCCAAGCATTCTCCCGAGATGGTGGAAATGGTCTTTTCGCAGACGCTGCTGTTATCGACGCGGCATTTTCAGATACGGTGGTTAATGATGGCAACAACAGTGATGCGTTGGAGCTAAACGATTCGCAGGCAATGGTTCTGCGCCTAGAGCGATTTAACGAAACTAGCATATTACCGCTTGAAGAAGTCGCTGGTGAGATTTCTGTCAATATTCGTACTGACATGGAACGTGACGCGGCCGCTACACTCGGAGAAGAGCTCTTCGCTGCAGTAGATGATGAACCTCTATTGACTCAATTGTTAGCTAATAATCAACTAGCTTGGGTAGAAGCTGCCGCTGTTGACAGAAACGGTTTTAGCGTGAATCGTCAGATTCTTGCGGAAGTGTTTGCAATGCCAGAGCCTGCAAATGGCCCTGAGCGATCTAGTTTGACTCTCGATAACGGCACCTTTGTGATCGTAGAATTAATTCAGGTAACACAGGGGAACGTGGACTCTATTCCTGAAGATCAGCGCGATAGTATGATAAATCGAATGCTGAGCGATCTCGGCAACAGTGATTTTCAAGCTTTTCTAGGGAATTTAACAGAAAGTGCAGATATTCAGTCTAGGTTAGCCGACGAAAGTTTCTAATTAAGTTCCTTTGAATGGCTTTTTGATTAAAGA
>JBLHVT010000114.1:0-9730 GCA_047628735.1 Glaciecola sp. | reverse complement strand
TCCTCAGCTTAGTCCTCAAATTAGGAAGGTATAAACGGTTATGCAAGAAAAAAGAGAAGCAAATTTTATTGGTGGGCAGTGGGTAAAATCTAGTGGTGAGTTTATTCATTCGGAGAATCCTGCCACTGGCGAAGTTCTATGGGAAGCCGCAAGCGCATGTAGCGTAGATGTTGAATCTGCTGTAGCTGCTGCAAGAGATGCATTCACGAATTGGCGTCTGCTGAGCTTTGCCGAGCGAGAAAGTTATGTCGCTAAATTTGTGGATTGCCTAAAACAACATCAAGAAGAGTTGGCTAGAGCGATTCATCAGGAAACCGGTAAGCCGTTCTGGGAAAGCAAAACAGAAATTGCAGCGATGATTGGTAAGGCTGCAATATCGGTGGCCGCTTACGCTGCGCGTACTGGCGAAAAAGAAAGTAATGTAAATTCGATTGAGGTGCGTTTGGCGCACCGGCCCATTGGTGTTTTTGCTGTATTAGGTCCGTATAATTTCCCCGGCCATCTTCCAAATGGCCATATTATCCCTGCGCTATTAGCGGGTAATACCGTTGTATTTAAGCCCTCTGAGCTAACCCCAAAATTTGGTGAGCTAATGATAGCTTGCTGGGAGCAAGCGGGAATTCCTGCCGGTGTGGTAAACCTGATTCAAGGTGCAAGAGACACCGGAGAGGCATTAGTAAATGCCGCGGACATCAACGGTGTGTTGTTTACAGGAAGTTCCAAAACCGGCCACGCTATTCACAAGTCGCTGGCAGGTCAGCCCGATAAAATGCTAGCGCTGGAGATGGGCGGCAATAACGCGCTAATTCTCGATCAAGTTGCCGATGTAGATGCAGGCGTCTATACCATTATCCAGTCAGCCTTCATTTCGGCGGGTCAGCGCTGTACCTGTGCGCGTCGCCTTATCATTGTTAAAAGTGCTGCCAATGAAAAACTTATCCAAAAGCTTGTAGAGGCAACCGCGACAATAAAAATTGGCTCAGATGATAGTTGTTTCATCGGACCGGTAGTTTCAAATGCGGCGGCGGACGGTGCAATGGCATTTCAAGATCAACTGCTGTCCGCTGGTGCCACACCCTTGTTGGCAATGAGCAGAGATGATGCGAGTAAGCCACTTATTCAGCCGGGTCTTATCGATGTGACCGGTGCTAATGGAGTTGTCGATGAGGAATGTTTTGGCCCCTTGCTGCAAATCCAATGGGTTGATGATTTGAAGGCAGCCGTTGAGGTCGCTAATAATACGCGCTATGGATTGTCAGCGGGATTGCTTAGCGATAGCGCATCAGCTTGGGACTATTTTTACCCTCGAATCAATGCCGGGATTGTTAATTTCAACAGGCCGCTAACCGGCGCCAGCGGTTCGGCTCCATTTGGTGGGGTAGGAGCAAGCGGGAACTTTAGGCCGGGGGCTTACTATGCGGCTGACTATTGTGCTTATCCTATTGCCAGCATGTCGAGCCAGGCAGTTGAGCTTCCCGACTCTTTGGCGCCAGGAATTTCACTTTAATGGCGCAGCAAAACGAAGGCAGTGTTGAAGTAAACTTTGATGGTTTAGTAGGGCCTACCCATAATTTTGCTGGCCTCTCTTTTGGTAACGTTGCTAGTCGCCAGCACGGTGGCCGTACGTCATCCCCGAAGAAGGCTGCATTGCAAGGGCTTGAAAAAATGAAAGCCTTAGTGGCTATGGGTATGACCCAAGCTATATTGCCACCTCATGACCGGCCTCATGTGCCGACTCTGAGAAAACTTGGTTTTCAAGGCAAGGATGAATCAGCAATTCTGGCCAGCGCCTCAGCTTTGGCCCCAAACCTTTTAGCCTGTGTTTCTTCAGCTTCTAATATGTGGGTAGCTAATGCGGCGACAGTCTCACCGTTTGCCGATGCTGCTGATGGTAGAACTCATTTCACGCCGGCCAACCTAATAAGTATGACGCACCGCTCTATCGAGCCTCAGGTGACTGCCAAAATCCTAAAAGCTATCTTTAAGGGCGAGAGCTATGCGCACCACTGTCCGTTGCCTGCAACGCCGGCTTTTTCTGATGAAGGGGCGGCTAACCACACGCGATTCTGCAGTCAGTATGGCGAGCCTGGTGTAGAATTTTTCGTCTACGGAGGGTCGGCGAAGTCTAGCAGTTTGGGACCAAAAAAATACCCAGCTAGGCAGACTCGCGAGGCTTTTGAGGCTATTGCTCGCAGTCATCAGCTTGACCCGAGAAAAAGCGTTTTTGCGCAGCAGAATCCTCACGCAATCGATGCCGGTGTTTTTCACAATGATGTAATTTCGGTGGGAAATCGGGAGTTATTATTCTTTCATGAAAAGGCATTTCTCAATACTGATGAAGTAAAAAGTGATTTAGATAAGGCCATGGGATCCTGCAGTATGAGTTATATCGAAGTGCCATCAGCATCGGTTAGCTTAGAAGACGCGGTAACATCTTACCTGTTCAATTCGCAGTTGCTATCGGTACCGAATACCGAAGGCTCGGTAATGGTAGTGCCGGCAGAGTGCGCAGCTAACGCGGCGGTGAAGAGTTACTTGGATGAATTAGAGGCAGGCCAAGTTGGAGTGAATAAAGTCGTCTACTACGATCTCGGGGAAAGTATGAGTAATGGCGGGGGGCCTGCGTGTTTGAGGCTTCGTGTGGTGATGAGCCCAGAACAAATTAAGGCTATGCAAGCCAGAGTTTTTTTGGACGATGAACTAATTGCTGATATCGAAGCTTGGATTAATGAGCACTATAGAGATGAATTGCACCCCGATGACTTGGCTGATCCAAGCTTGTTAATTGAGTCTCGCACAGCGTTGGACGAACTCACCTCTATTTTGAACTTGGGGTCGATTTACGAGTTTCAAACCGCTTAGATCTGGGTTATACGCTGCCGACCACCACGTATTTTGTTCTTTTGCCAATGCGATTTTTTTTAACTAATTCTACAAATTCTACGATAGACATACTTTTAACGCAGGTGGTGGACTCTCCCTCCCAGGTAGCTTGAAAAGTAAATCCGCCATTGGATACCACAAAAAGTTTTTCGATTTTTTTCGCAAACAGCTTTATGCCCTTCGATTGTAGGAGCCAGTAGCCTGACTCCTTTTCCTGACTAGCAACCAAGAACTGTTGCAGTTCGTCCTCGGATATAAAAAACTCTGAAGAAGGATTGCCAAACATTCCAATCTTTGTTTGAACGCTCATAGCTCTTCTTCAGGATGAGCTTGCAACCTGCCCGCCGAAGGGGTTGGGTTTGATTTAACGGGATTCAAGTTGGCTAGCCTCCATCATGACATGAAAAATAACATGTTGTTCCATAACCCCTCTTACTAAATCCGCCCCTGCGCCAATGGCAAAAATAGCAACGTCTTCACCTCCATGGGTCTCACTGGACATGGGGACCACCGTTTCGGAATGAAAGCCTATTGCGGTTGTATCAACGTTCGTTAAATCTACTCTGCCGCTCATGTGGGTGTCTTCTTCATAAACATCGTCGGCTGAGCCGCTGTCCTTAATCAAATGAAATCCTGGGCCATTGTTGTAACCTAAAGTCGTGTAGGGCAGGCCATCTTCGGCAAGACTTAAATCTGTCCTAGTTTCACCAGCACTATCTACTCCAACGACCTTGCCTAAAATAGGATTGCCTCGAGCCGGATAGCCAGCGATTGTAAAGACATGACTATGGTCTGCGGTGACTATGATTAACGTTTCGCTCAAATCAACCATATCGACAGCAGTTTTTACCGCCTCAGCGAGCTCGATAGTGTCCATTAGAGCTCGATTCGGGTTGGCCGCGTGATGGGCATGATCGATGCGTCCTGCTTCTACATTCAAATAGTATCCTTTGGGATTCTTACTAAGCACTTGGATTGCTTTTGCGGTCATCTCACTAAGGCTAGGTTCGCCGGCAACATCGTTAGGACGATCCACCTCATATTCCATATGCGATGGATCAAACAAGCCTAACAAATGATCAGTAGTTGCTGGATCGATGTCATTAAACTGCTCTCGGTTCCATACATAAGCTGCATTGTCATGGTTATTAATCCATTCTTGGCTGAGATCGCGCCCGTCTAGGCGCTCGCCCTGACCATTGGTTTCTGGATCTACGCCATCTGTTCTGGGCAGAAAACTGCGGCGCCCGCCGCCCAATGCTACCTCTATGCCATCGGAATTTGCTACGTTATTAGAGAATTCAACCAGTTGCCGAGCAATATCTGCGCAATCCCCAGCATTGGATAACTCGCTTGCATCACGGTCATCTTCAAAATTTCTGTCCATTGAATGGGCATAATTTGCAGCAGGCGTCGCGTGGGTTAGGCGAGCAGTAGAGACTACGCCGGTAGCAAGCCCGCGCATTTCCGCCCGCTCAAGAAAAGTAAGAGTCTCGTTGCCAGAAACAGAATCACAGTCACCGCGAACCACATTTTGATTAACGCTGATTAGGCCGATGTCGGTTTTAATGCCGCTAGCCATCGCCGTCATGGTGCCAGCAGAATCCGGAACTTGACCGTTAGTGTTATAGGTTTTTGATAGAGCTACATTCGGGAAGCTTTCAAAAAATAGCTCGTTTTCTTCGCCGCTTTCGCCACGAAGCTGCCCTTCGAGGATTCGAGCCGCTGTAATTGTTGAGATTCCCATTCCATCGCCAACAAATAAAATGACGTTCTTAGCAACCCCATCAACCGGGATCTGGTTGCGTAGGGCTAGATTGCGGCGCACTGTAGCTTGGCCCTCTTGATACCAAGACTCTGGCGTTTCCTGAGCTGTGGTCGTTGGTAAACTGCATGCACAGCACACAATGATGAGGCTAAGGAGGCTGGAGGTAGGAAAGTATTTAGTGCGTCTGTTCATTGTCTGTGGCCCAAATATGATTTATTAATGACATGTTATGGCAATTAGTTTACAGGAAAATGAAAATAAGCACGCGGCGCAGTTTATTGCTTTAAACGCAGAGTGACCGCGATCGAATCATGTTTATAATTAGACTCATAAGCCCTTACAATTCATTTATGAGACAGGTCAGCCGTGATAGGGTTAGTCTCTGCCCTAAAGTGGGCGAAAAATCCCCGTTGAGATTGATATGAATACTAGAATTACCTACTGCACTTCTTGAAACTACAAACCAGAAGCAGATCGTGTATCTGCTGAGATGGAGTCGATTACCGGTGTTTCAGCGCAACTTGAAGCTGGCTCCGGAGGTGTTTTTAACGTCTTTTTTGGTGATGACCTAGTTTTTTCAAAATCAGAATGCCAGCGTTTTCCACACCCCGGAGAAATCGCAGCTAAGATTAAGCCTTTACTCGAGCACCCTAAACATTAAATAATTATCAATCTGAGTAAACCCGCAAAACTTAATCACTTTATCTAACAGGAAGACTCTTGGCTGCACGTATTATCGCTATTACTGGAGCCTCTGGGTCTGGGAAAACATACCTTACCAACGGGCTATTTGAAGCTCTGCAAAGCCGTGCCACAAACCTGGCGGTTATTCGGGAGGATTCTTATTACCGAGATCAATCTCACCTGCCAATGCAAGAGAGGCTGGGCGTTAATTACGATCACCCAGATAGCTTAGAGCATGAACTATTAGCGGAACATCTGCGAAAACTTAAAGCTGGTCAGGCAGTTGAAGTTCCTGAGTATGATTATGCGGTTCACAATCGAAAGTGCAAAACGAGCAGAGTTTCTTCAGGGCAGATAATTTTGGTAGAAGGTATTTTACTGCTTAGTAATCCTTTGCTTCGAGCGCAGTTTGACGCCACTTTGTTTGTAGATACCCCTTTGGATGTCTGTTTCGCTAGGCGTCTGGCCCGTGACACGGTCGAGAGAGGTCGCACCGAAGAATCTGTGGTGGCCCAATTCGAGACCACAGTAAAACCCATGTTTCACCGATTCATAGAGCCAAATAAATGCCATGCCAAACTTTTCATCAGCGGTGAGAAGAAGCGCAGCGCTATGCTAGCAGAGCTTTTAGGGCATCTAGAGTCTTTAATCAGTGAATTCTCATTGGCCTGCGCATCCCAACCAACAGATTCATCCCCTCCAGAGGCTCATTCATGAGTGCGCTTATTTGCTTACTTGGTATTGCCGTTATCTTTGGAGTTGGCTATGCCAGCTCAGTGCATCGAGCGAGTGTGAACTGGCGCACTGTAGGGTTCGCCTTATTGCTGCAATTCGTCCTAGGTGGAATAGCACTTTACCTTCCTTGGGGTGTCACCCTTTTGCAAGCTGTGTCCACCGGCGTGTCCGCGGTGTTGACTAATGCTCAGGACGGGATTGAATTTGTTTTCGGTAGCATAGGCTCATTTGAACTGGGGTTTATCTTTGCCTTTCATGTTTTGCCGGTTATTGTATTTTTCTCCTCTTTAGTTGCTGTACTTTATCATCTTGGAATTATGGGATGGTTGATCAAAGTTATTGGAGGCGCGTTACAAAAACTGCTACAAACAAGTAAAGCTGAGTCGATGTCTGCAACTGCGAACATATTTGTTGGGCAAACCGAAGCGCCGCTAATTGTTCGACCTTATATTGCTACTATGACCCGATCTGAGCTTTTCGCAATTATGGTAGGTGGGATGGCCACCGTTGCAGGATCTGTGCTGGCAGGCTATGCACTGTTGGGTGTAGAAATTCACTATCTGCTGGCAGCCAGTTTTATGGCTGCCCCCGGCGGCTTCTTAATGGCAAAACTGATGCTGCCGGAAACTGAGGAGATCACTAATGAAACCGGTGAAATCGAACTGGAATTCGAAGAATATGTCAATGTCATAGACGCTGCCGCTGCAGGCGCTAGTAGTGGGATGACCCTGGCACTCAATGTTGGAGCGATGATTTTAGCGTTCGTGGGCTTAATCGCCTTGCTTAATGCGATGCTCGCATGGGGTGGCGCGCTTGTGGGTTTTGATGAGCTCTCACTGGAGTTGGTGCTTGGTTTTTGCTTTCGGCCACTTGCCTTTCTTCTGGGGGTTCCCTGGGGTGAAACCCAAATAGCAGGCAGTCTGATTGGGCAAAAGTTAGTTTTTAATGAGTTTGTGGCGTTTGTAGCTTTTACCAATCAGATGGAAGTTCTGAGCGACCATACTCAAGCTGTAGTCACCTTTGCGCTTTGTGGGTTCGCCAATTTTTCTTCTATTGGCATCATGTTAGGTGGATTAGGAGTAATGGCACCGAATCGCCGATCGGATATTGCAGAACTGGGACTGCGTGCGGTCTTCGCTGGATTCATGGCGAATCTAATGAGCGCTGCGATTGCCGGGTTCTTTATTTCATTGACTTAAGGGGGGGGGCAAATTACGAAGATGGCTTTCAAAACTTGGCTGTGTTCTTTTTCACTTTTTCCTACTCTTTACCCTTTTATTAAACCTATTTCTTCTAGCCGCTGCTGTAAAAATGCTCCAGCGGTAATAGGAGAATATTTAGCGCCATTTTCACCCAAGCACTGGGGCAGGCAGCTAAGGTCTGCTTCGCTATGTGGATGAAGAAAGAATGGCATAGAATACCGAGACTTATCTTGTTTATGAGGGTTGGCTACTCGATGGACAGTTGACGGTAATAGCTCGTTGGTAAGCCGCGACATCATGTCGCCGGTATCAAGTACTATCTCGTTTGGGCCGCTTTCTACAGCAAGCCAGTTGCCATCGTTATCTAATAATTCCAATCCTGAATCAGTGGCCCCTAAAAGCAATGTGAGTAAATTAATGTCTGCGTGAGGTGCCGCTCGCATAGCACGCCCGGTGTCCAACCCTTCCACTTTAGGATAGTGCAACAACCGGTAAATTGAATTGCCATCACTGACCATTTCATCGAAGAATGATCTTTTCAAGCCGAGCGCATCGCCCACCACTTCTAACAAAGTTTTGCTCAGGTTTTCTAATTCCCGATACATTCTACCAAGCACCGGTTCGAATTCTGGCAGCTCTTTTGGCCAGACATTTTTGGCGTATGTGCCAATGTATTGGCTAGTTGAACTGAGAGTCTGCCCTACATGCCAAAATTCTTTTAGATCTGCATGCGGATTGCCTGCTGCGTTCTCCCGCCCAAATGCTGTGTACCCTCTTGCGCCGCCACTGCCGCTGTCGTACTGAAGTTTCACGTCAACAGGCAGTTCAAATAATCGCTGGACTAAGGAGTAGGTTTTAGCCATTTCTTCGGCCGATATACCGTGATCGCGAATAACGACGAAGCCATATTCCTTGAGGCCTTCAAACAATTCGCGAGTGAACGTCTCGCGGTCTGTTTCGAGGTCTCGTAGGCTCAAATTTTTTATTGCGTCTGACTTCATCAGCTTAAGTGCTGCTCTTGATTAAATGAATGCGGCAGTAGATCGTCAATTGTTGATTCTATTTGCTTTTGTGAATCACACACAGACAGTACCGTGGCATGAGATGCAAATTCTCTAATAACTTGGCGGCATGCGCCACACGGTGGTGTAGGAGTCTCAGTTGGTGTGTATATCACTACCGCTGAAATCGATTTAGCGCCTTTTGTTATGGCGGAGCAAATAGCATTTCGTTCTGCACATTGAGTCATTGCGTAGGAGACATTTTCTACGTTGACACCAATATGAACGTTACCCGCTTCGTCTAAAACTGCCGCAGCAACTCTAAATTGGCTGTAGGGGGCATAGCTATGCCGTATTGCGCCTTTGGCTTGTGCGATCAGATTCTGCATGGCTGTATATTGCCTAATCGAGGCTATAATTGCCATGCTATCTAGCGATTTCTTCAAGCATACTTAGCACTAGTTTACCTAGCTGCTTGCCTATTTCCCTTCAAATTGATGCTTATCACCGTGTCGAGTTCCTCGTAACGAAATGGTTTAGCGATAGCAAAGCCAAGTTCGGAGCCGCCATACTTACGGGTAGTATCGACGTCATGAACACAGGGTACGAATAGCTTGCCTTGTAACGCGGTGGGGATTCCAATGCCGGTATCTAGGACTCTACTTCTTAAATGGTTGTGATCGCTGTCCAAGATCAAAGAAGCGTATCCGTTATGGGTAAATTTAATAGCATTGGCGGTAAGATTGATAATGATCTGTGGTAATCGAGCAGCGTTACCTAAAATGATTTTTGGAAAGCCGGCCACGATCTCGTGACGAATTTCGATGTTTTTGGAATAGGTCTGAAACACAAAAGGCGAGAGTGTTAGTTCTATGAAGCCGGCTAATTGTATAGGGCGACTTTCCAGCACAACTTTGCCTGAGTCCAAAGATGAAATATCCATTACATTTTTTGTTAGTTCCAACAGGGTCTCACCGCTTCGTAGCATTACAGCGTTGAATTTTTGACGTTCATTTTGATCGCTCGTCCCGTTAACAATTCTGGAGGCGCCAATAATCCTATTTAGGGGGCTAAGCTTTTGGCCCATCGCTGCGGAGAATGCAGTATTCGCCTTTTTCTGAATCGATAGCAGTCTGTTCAGCTAAGCGCCTGATGATGACGACTTTTTGGAGGGATGCTAAGGTCTATCGGAGTTTTTGTTCAGCGGTAATCTGTGCACGCTTAAAAAACGTAATCGCTGTGGTTAGAACGAAAATGATTATGCTGCCATCGCCGGCAAAAATTAAACCGCTGCCGGTTTCAATTGTGGTATTGATTAGCATTGTGAAGCAATTATCAATGAGTAGAATGCGATTTGATTCCAGCCCCAGCCCCCAGCTACTAGGCACCGAGCAAAGTTAGGATACAAATCAGGCGCCGATACCAGCTAGCGGATATGCGGATATGCGGATATGCGG
>JBLHVT010000113.1:0-9750 GCA_047628735.1 Glaciecola sp. | reverse complement strand
TTAATTTAGGGGTCAGAGTAAAAATACAGTACCGTACTTGTACTCTCGTATTTTAAATCTCTAGCTGAAATCGTATATATTTCAATTATGGTGTAGAGAAAGCATGTAATTGCTCTTTGGCTTCTAGCCTGTGGGTCAGATTATGCCTCTGCTATCTTCGACTATTATTAAACGAGATCTTAGGTGGCCTTTTAAGGTCAACCTGCATTCACGAATCAGTTACACTTGCTACTGAAACCCAAAGCTTGTAATTCGGCCCACTAGGTCAGCAATCAATTCAGGCTATTGAATCCTTTCCTCCGGATTCAATAGCCCGCGGATCAGAGGGCCGGAACGTTGTTCGTGAACAGCTGCTTAGCCCCGTAAAAAAAGCTCAGGCGAAGCTAGTTTTGCTCAACCGTCCACGCAGATTTCATAACTATCGCCCCAACCCCTTTATTCCTCGCAATGGATAATAGTTTACTAAATTTAGATTCGTACCAGAGCAGACCACTTTTGTCGGCCATGCCGCCGAGTACATAAAATTCGCCGATTCGCATGGCGAATTTTTCAACCTCCAAAGTGATTGATAGAATTTCCCCTTTCTGAAAGGGGCCATGGTTTATGCCTTCAAAGTTTGTAGTGAGGAAAGACGCAATTGGTTCCTCCGCAGATCTCATAAAAGCGAAGCCAAAATGCCCTTCCATGTTATTGACAAGAACTTCAACTTCCATCTTAAGCACTAATGTACTGAGCGGGATCACTTCGGTTACGTCCTGTCCATCGAGGGTTTGTACCGACACAGAATTAATTCTGCAGTCCTGAACTTCAGTCTCAGGGGCAGATTGTTCTCGACTTTCTACCTCACCAGGGAGGTCCTCGCGAATATTATTGTAAGACTTAGAACTATTGCAAAAGTCCTCGTAGTCGGCCACAACTTTCTCACTGTCGCCTATTTCTCTAATGTAGCCTTCATGAATCCAAATAGCCGTGTCGCAAAGCTCTTGAATATGAAACATCGAGTGACTGCAAAACACCATGGTTTTTTCATCGGCCCGAAACTGATTCATTCGCTGCATGCACTTTTTCTGAAAAGCCATGTCGCCAACTGACAGTGCTTCATCGATAACTAGAATGTCCGGTCGTACCATCGTTGCAATTGAAAACGCGAGCCGAACATACATACCAGAAGAATATGTTTTAACAGGCCTGTCAATAAAGTCGCCTAGGCCTGAAAATTCAATGATGCTGTTTTCCATCTCAACGATGTTTTCATCCGACACGCCCAGCAGAGCCGCATTGAGGAATATATTTCGACGCCCGGTAAAATCTGGATGAAAGCCGGCCCCAAGTTCAAGAAGGGCAGCTACCTGACCCCGAGTAGCAATGGTTCCACTTGTCGGCTGAAGCGTGCCAACCAAAAGTTTTAGCAGAGTAGATTTGCCAGCGCCATTGTTGCCAATAATGCCAAAACTTTTACCTTCTGCCACGGCGAAGGAAATATCGGTTAAGACCTTAAAAAGCGTATGCTTGGGCTTTCGACTAATCAATTCGACTAGGCGATCTTGCGGCCTCTTATAAATTCTAAATTCTTTATTAAGGTTTGTAACGGCTATACGTGGAAGCTTAGACATATTTATTAGGTATTGGTTATCAGTGAATGGTTTCTAGAGCACATCGCCAAATGCATGTTTTATCCGCATAAAAAGCCAGCCACCTAAAACATAGCTGATAATTGAAACTGGCACGATAATCATTAAGTGCACGGGGCTAACCGTACCAAGCAAAACAATCTCGCGATAAGCACTTATAAAGCTGTGCATTGGATTTAGCAGAAAAAGGCGCTGTACCGTTTCACTTTGAATCAGACTAATTGGATAAATAATAGGAGTTAAAAAAAACCAAACCGTAAGTAGCAAGGCAATCATCTGTTGTAAGTCTCGCAGAAAAACGCATAAGGCACTAATCACAGCCACAAGACCTAGGGTGAATAAAAACTGCAAACCAAATATAAAGGGCAGCATTATCCAAGAGACGCTTAAGTACCCTCTAAAGGCAAGATAGACCAAAAACAAACTAAAACCGATAACATGAGTGAGGTAAGGAATAACCGTGCCGGTTATCGGAATAATTTGTACGGGAAACATGACTTTAGTAATAAGCGGCGCTTTCTCGATCACTAAATTAGGCGCCCTGCCAAAAGCATCAGCAAACGCAAACCAAGGCAGATAACCAATCATAAGAAAAATAACGAAATTGATTTCACCAAACTCTGCCGGCGCCCGCATTTTGAAAATGTAGCTAAAAACAAATGAATAGATTACTAAGAGCACAACCGGGGTCAGAAAAAGCCAAAGCACGCCACCCATTGAGGCCGTAAATTGAGAGAAAAAATCTTGCCTAGTGAAATTATGAAATAGGCGGTAATTAACAAAAGGTGCCCGTAGCCACTCACGAATTAGATTGAAAAACATTGTTTGTCCACTGCCGCCGGTTAAGTGCTTAGGGTAGTAAAGGTTCCCTGCTCTCTAAAAGCCGCAAATTTAACCACGAATCTGCAGAAAAAACTAAAAAACCTTGTCAACGAATAGATTAAGTTCTAGTGGATCGGCTTGCTTGTCTGAGGAGCTATGGCGGTGGGTTCTTGTTTTGCCTCAGGGGCCTTGCCGCTTATCCATTCTGGCCAAATCGTTGCCGGCCATTCTGACACTAGCCACTGAGCATGGATTATAGTTAACCACTGCCTTAGCTGCTGCGGTCGAAAACCCAAGACGACATCCTCCTGCTCACCGTCTTTGAAAAAAAACCCAACGGTGCCATCAGGTGCACGGTTTATATCAACCTCTTGAATTAACCAAGCGCGTGTTGTGCTAATGCTTGTCACCGGCTCTTGGGTGCAAAGATCGGCCCGGGCTGCCTGTTGAGCAACCCCTTGCAGCAGTTGGCTGGTATCATGATCCTGACTTGGGTTCTGTATTGCCTCAGGGGAGCTAGTAGAAAGCTCGTTCACCAAATGTGAGACTATTCTAAGTGCCAAGCGCTGTGTTAACCAAAGGCACAGCGCATTGCCGTGCTGATCTTCGCCGGTAAGACGAAAGCGATCCTCGCTCTGGATATATTCGGAGGTAAGTCGATTGAGTTCAAGCATAAGTCAGTTCAATGTTATGACGGCGACGGTTTGGTAATTCGAATTGCTAACGGTGACGTAAATAAGAAAAAGTTAAGCAGTAAACCGACGCCGATAAATTAATAAGTGAAAGTTAATAGATAAAACTGATAAGTAAAAGATAGTTGGTGCAAATTTAGAGCTTAGAGCTTAGAGCTTAGAGCTTAGAGCTTAGAGCTTAGAGCTTAGAGCTTAGAGCTTAGAGCTTAGAGCTTAGAGCTTAGACCTAGACCTGCCTGAAACGGGTGTGAAAGAAAGTAGTTACAACTAAGCCCAATGGAAATTAATCCTGCTCAGTCTCATGATCAATAACTCTTATTAATCGGTGGCAGATAATCAAGCGGCTATCAAATAGCAACAGCTCATATAAAACAAAAAAAAATAACTATTAATCTCGTTATTAATATAAGTGCCGTCTAACAAAAACCAAACTAGTTTGGTGATTCAAGCCAGCTGCTCACTTCAACCATATCTTCAGCACTGAGCAAGCCTGCTTCGCGTTTGAGAAACACAAGAAACTTAACATGGTCGTACCTAGCTGTTTGTAGGTCCCGCTGAGCGCCAAACTGATCCCGTAGCGCATTAAGCACATCCACACTAGTGACAGCGCCTAAGTTGAAACCCTGCTGCATAGCCCTTGAAGACAGCGTTGCAGATTCAAGCAGTTTCCGTGCGGCAGCAATAAAATTTTCAGCAGCAGCTACCTGCAGATAAGCAGAGCGCACTCGTTGAGTTGCTTCCAGCTCAACTATTTCTAGCTCACTCTGCGCCATCCGGTGCTGGCTAGCCGCTTCGCTTACTGCAGCGCGATTGCTGCCGCCCGCGTAAAGCGGAATAGTGACATCAAGGCCAAGGTAAGAAATATCGTTCTGACCGATATTGGCATTATCGAAACCTAAGTTAGTTTGTTGAACCTGAGCAATAAAATTCACTTGCGGCATGTAGGCCCCTTTTCGCTCAGAAATTCTTTTATCGGCCGCCCGCACTGCATACTGTTGAGCTTCAATTTGGTGATTATTTTCTTTGGCCTGATTCACCCAGTAGTTAATACTGTTCTGCAGAGGCGGCACAGTGGCGTCATCCCGCATGCCTAAAAGGTCACCCGCGGTCATGCCGGTCGCCGAAAAAAGCGCTTCTTGATTAAGTGCTAAGTCAGTTTCTAATCTAAGCTGTTCTGCCTCAACCGCCGCTACGCTTGCCTGCACCTGATAGAGATCTGTAATTTGCACGAGTTGGCGGTCATACATATTTTGAATTTGATCGAGCTGATTTGTTACCGCTTCTAGCTCAGAGGCAATGGAATCAAGAGCGTCTTCTGCCTGCAGCACGTTGAAATAATTTTCAGCCACGACCGTCAGTAAGTTCGCCAGTGCGCCGTAGTATTCAGCTTCCAGCTGGTTCTCGATAAAGGACGCTTGACTACGTGCCGCAAAAGCCTGCCAGTTAAATAACACCTGAGTTAACTGAACCGAGAAACGCTCGCCGTCAAAGGTAGTTAGTAGATCATTGCCGTCACGACGGCGGTTATCAGATATGCTGCCCCTTGCGGTCACCTGCGGCAGCAACTGGCCACTTGCTTGTTTTTTCCTAGCGGAGCCAATGTTCAAACTTTCTTCGGCCATCTTTAGAGTTGGGCTAAACTCGATTGCAGCACTAAGAAAATCTTCTAGTGTGGTTCCCGCTTCCGGCTCAACAAATTCCGCCGCATGGATACTGTGCGAACCTGCAAATGACAGGCCGAGAGCTGTTGCTATAAAAAGTTCTTTAATTTTCATCACATCAGTCTTCTATGAAACTGCGTGCAAGTGCGCTAGAGAATGGTTTGAACAAGTATTGCATAAATGTTCGTGAACCAGTTTTGATAAAAACTTCAGCAGGCATGCCGGGTAGCAGAATAAGATCACCTAGATTAGCCGTGCCTTCTTCAGTCACCACAACGCGAGCAAGATAATAAGGCATGCCAGTCATTTCATCCACGATTCGATCGGCAGACAGATTAATGACTTCACCAAAAATCGTAGGAACGGAACTGCCAAAAGCCGAAAATCTTATAGTCGCATCCATGCCTATGGTAACTCTATCAATGTCATTGGGTGATACTTGGGCGTCAACAATAAGCTCTTCGCTCTGGGGGACAATATCGGCTATCGGAATGCCGGGTTGAACCACACCTCTTATGGTGTGAAACTGCATTCCGCTAACGATGCCTGCTGCAGGTGCTCGAACTATTGTACGGCTCACAACATCTCGCAAGGCATTAATCCGTTCAGTGGCATCTGTTAAGTTTGTTTGGGTCTCGCCAAGCTGATTGGCTACTTCATTTTGAAACTCTTGTTCTGTAATAATAATTTGCAGTCGTGTCTCACCAATCTCAATCTCTGTTGATGAAATATTGGAAGCGAGTTCGGCGGCATCACCTTTAAGAGACGCGACGTTTCTCTCGAGCTCTCTTAAACGGGTTTTGTCTGCAAAGCCTTGGCTTAATAGTTCGCCAACATCGCTTAGCTCTTCGGCAAAAGATTTTGCTAATTCTTCTTTGGCGGACTTAAGGGCGCCCAGGCCATTTAGTTTCGATTGCAACTGGCCAACTCTTTGCTCAAATACCTCGATTGTACTTTCACGAGATGCTTTTTTAGAACTGAAAATAGAGGTCTGTGCTGCAATCTCTTGTCTGACATTGGCATCGTTTCTATTTAGAGATTCGGGGTAAATCACTCGATCTAGCTGATCGCGCTCGGTAATAAGGCGCGCTTCCCGAGCTTTTAGGGCGACAAACTGGGAATTAACAATTTCTAGCTGCGCCATAGGCTGGGTGTTATCGATTTCTAGCAGAGCTTGGCCAGCGTCAACCATGTCTCCATTTTTAACTTTAATATCACTAATGATGCCGCCTTCTAAATGCTGGACTACCTGGCTATAAGACCGAACATTAACCGTACCAGGGGCGTGGGCCGCTCCATCGAGTGGTGCTATCGCTGCCCATACGCCAAACACGCCGAATACCAGAAAGGCGATTATAAGACCTACCCTCTTTGGGGTTTCCATGCTGGTTTCGACAACACTTAGTTTATCGTCCGCAGGAGCTTGTTCAATCACTGTATTCACTTTTTTAGAATCCTAAGTTCAAGCTTGTTAGTCTGCGGCAAGCTGGGGAGGCTTGGCAGGGTTGGTAAGGCTGGCGAGCACTTCGTCTCTAGGCCCAAACGCGACAGCCGCGCCTTCTTTCATCACTAGTATCTTGTCAACACACTGCAAAACCATTGTTCGGTGAGTAATGACGACCACAGTGCAGCCGCTTTCTTTGACTCGATTAAGCGCGTTCACAAGTTCTTTTTCGCCTTGGTCATCCAGGTTTGAATTGGGTTCATCCAACACCATAAATCGCGGGCTACCATAGACAGCGCGAGCCAAACCAACGCGCTGACGCTGACCGCCAGACAACACGCCACCGGCACCGCCAATAACAGTGTCATAGCCGTTTGGGAGATGAAGAATTAAGTCGTGCACTCCAGCCAGCTGGGCAGCTGCCACGATTTTAGTCGAGTCTTGTTCGCCAAAGCGGCAGATATTCTCAGAAATCGTGCCATCAAATAATTCGATATCCTGTGGCAGGTAGCCTATATAAGGGCCAAGTTCGGTTCGGTTCCAAGCTGAAATGTCGGCGCCGTCTAGACGAACTTTGCCGCTGTAAGCAGGCCAAATCCCCAATAGAGCACGGGCCAAAGTTGATTTACCTGAGGCGCTGGGGCCAACAATGCCGAGAGCTTCCCCAGCGTTTAGCTGGATGGTAACACCTTTAACTGCAGCCATCTGAGCGCCGGGGGGAACCACAACTATCTGTTCTGTTGTCACCACGCCTGTTGGTGCCGGCAGGCTCATGGTGTCCTTTTCTGCTGGAATGTTGCTAAGTAACTGACCCAATCGGCCATACTGGGCTCTGGCTACTGAGAATCCCTTCCATGTAGCAACCAGCATGTCGATGGGAGCCAATGCGCGGCCTAAAAGTAGCGATCCTGCGATTACCATACCAGGCGAAAGCTCTTGCCTTAGAGCTAAAAAGGCGCCCATGCCGAGCAGTAAAGATTGCATTATCATGCGAAAGGTTTTGGAGCTGTTTGTGATGATGCCCGCTCGCCTACTGGCGTCGGTTTGTAGCTGCAGAACTTCATCTGAGGATTTTTCTTGACGGTCTCTAATAGAGTCGGACATGCCCATGGCAGCAATCACCTCGGCATTGCGCAGGGTGCCATTTAGCTGGGCGCTGACACGGCCGCTTAGGTTGTTGGCTTCTTGAAGTTTCTTGCTGGTGGCCATCTCGTTAGCGTAGGCGAAGGCCACCATCACAATGCCAGCAAAAATAGCGGCAACCCCAAACCACGGGTGAAACATAAACATGATAGCCACGTAGATAGGAAACCACGGAGCATCAAAAAAGGCAAAAAGGCCATTGCCAGTGAGAAATTGGCGCAGAGCGGATAGATCATTTACAGCTTGGGAGCTGCTTGCACCACCGCCAAGCAAAGCACGCTTGAATGACGCGTCAGAAACCCGTTTTCTTAAACTAGTTTCAATTTTGTTACTGGCACTGATGAGTATCATCGAGCGCACCCATTCAAAGCCGCCCATGGCAATTAGCAAAGCGACCAATATCAAGGTAAGCGATCCCAGTGTCGAGAGACTGCCGCTGGACATCACCCGGTCATAGACCTGCAGCATGTAAATTACCGGTGCCAGCTGGAGTAAATTTACGGCCGCACTAAATATGCCAGCATAAATAAAGTAGCGCTTAGTTTCTTTCAGCGCCTCTGCAAGCTCGGGGTATTTGATTGAACTTTGATTATTATTAGGAGTAGCCATGTAAATGTACTATTTCTCGATTGATATAATTGCATATAATAAGGCGTCGAAGCTCGTTTTCAACCCCCTGCCCTGTTTTCTATTCAAACATTGATCACAGTGATTCACCGCCGTTAGCTAGTTTTTCGAGCGCAGCTACGTCATTCACTAGCAATAAAGCCGACCCATCACGTTTAACGATCTGCCGGTTTTGTAAAGTCTGAAACACGCGAGTCACAGTTTCTCGGCTCAAATTCAGCATGATGGCAATTTCCATATGCGTCGGCGGATTGTTTATTTTCACTGGAGTGATAGATTTTTTGTCTATCTCTCGAACCAATCCCCATAGCTGACAGCAAACCTTCTGTGGCACGCTAGGCAGCGCCAGCAATGAACGCTGGAAAATCATTTGCCTTACCCGCGTTGCGAGCTTTTGTCCTAAGACATTTACCACACTAGGAGCCTTGAGCAAAAGCTCACGTAGACTAGTCATAGGCACACAAACCACAACGGCGGGAGTCAAGGCAATAACAAATTCTGGTTGCGGCCCCTGATCAAAAATACCGAGTTCCCCACAGAACTCACCGGGCTCTACAAAATAAAGACCCACTTCGCGGCCGTCGATGGTAAAATCCACTCCCTGCAGACGTCCCTCAAATAAGAGGCAAATATGGTCCTCTGTTTCGCCAGCCCGCAAAACTACGCCGCGCCGGGCGAATTTGCTGAGAGTTGCGTGTATTGCAAGCTCAGCCAAAACAGGGCCGGGTAGAGGTTTAAAAATTGCGAAAATGCTCAGTAGTTCGGGGGTTACCGCCATGAACTCATAGCCTTGTCACCGTTAGCTCACTTAAGATCTTGAATCACATTATAAGGGGTTGATAGTTAATAGCAAAAGGGGCTTTTCGACCTTTGTGTGATTACAATCACCTCCTCGCTCTACGAGCTAAAGTAAATTATATTCTTAAATATTATGCAATTTTTAATAGCTCGGCTTAGTTCCGACCCCAAATTTTCTCGGGCTTTGGATACTTTACATTAAGTTATGTAGGCTGCAGATGCACAGATTCTTCCTTGCGGGACCGGCAGTAGCCAGTTAACGCAACAATTAACTATTGAATACCAATATGACACCACAGTCTTTCGACAGTTTGATCAAAATCCTTAATACGCTAATCTCACGATTGCTTATTTTTGTGCTGGCGGCTTTGGCGCCAAGTGTTTTTGCAGAGTCCGGGGCTGATCCCAAACATGCATGCAAAGACTTAAGCGCTGATGCGATTGGCTGCGTCACCCTAGTTTTGGGTAGGGCCCATATCGAATCTGAGCAGGAAAGCCGCAAAAGGATAGAAGCGGGCACCGAAATTCACGTGGGAGACCAAGTGATCACAAAAAGTAACGGCACCGTGCTCATCAGCTTCATAGATAACGCCTCGGTGTCTGTTCGTCAAGACAGCCATTTAGAAGTGATCAACTACAAATATGATGAGACTAATCTACAAAATTCTAGAGTCAAATTTAACCTTGTCCACGGTGTAGCGCGAGCTATCTCCGGTAAGGCCGCCACAGGCGCGCGCGAGCAATTTAGGTTAAACACACCAATCGCTGCAATCGGGGTTCGTGGCACTGATTTTGTAGTCAGTGCGACTGACTCGTTTACCCAGGCTCAGGTGAATGAGGGCATTATTGTAATGGCCCCTTTTTCAGCCAATTGCTCCATAGACAGCTTTGGTCCTTGTTTAGCAAACTCGGTAGAGCTTAACGGCGCTTCC
>JBLHVT010000112.1:0-9755 GCA_047628735.1 Glaciecola sp. | reverse complement strand
GTTTACTGTCAGCGTTTACTGTTCCCGCTTTAACATTCCGATACCACTTACTGCTCAATTGCGCGTTCTACGCCAGCGGCTTCCATAGCTTCAAGGCGACGGGCTCCTGCTAGGATTCCGATGATGCCATAATTGCCCTCATGGCAGGCATATTCATAGACAGGCTCTTCCATTTTTGACAACGGGTATTCTCCCGACCATTGGGCCGTGTACACAGTAGGGTCATCAACGGTAAAGCCATAGATGATTTTGTTGTTGGCTTCTCTACGAAAAGTTTCAATCACCGTCAAATTCTCTGTTGGCGCCCCGCGGTAACTCATCCATGGATTGTAATTCTTGGTTTGGACTATCAAAGTGTCGCCTTCCCAGCGCCCGATAGAATCGCCCATCCATTTGCTGTGAGTTTGGGATGAAGGGTTTCGGTCGTTGGTGATTTTTATGATTCGAGCATCATGGGCCATCTCCACAATGATATTAACGTAGCCTGGCGATTGCACTATCTGCATATGGCTGTTGTACATTACGGGCGACATGACAGGGCCTGAGCTATTACCGAAGGCTATTAAGCAGCGCTCACCCAAACCTCTCCCCTCAGGACCGTCATTGCGATCAGGCTGGCTTGTGCGTATCTGTGCCACGCGGTCGCGAAATCCAGCGACTCGTTCAGGGATTCGGCCATTAGGCGGATCAATTACCGCTGAGGTACGAAATTCACCATTGATTGTTGGTAGAAACATTCCTCGATCTGTCCAAAATAGATCGTAGTTTCCAACCGGCGGCAAAGCCTCTAGAGCGGGAGCGGTGCGGTTTGGATCTAATGGCTCATTGTCCTGCTCAACTGCTTGTTGGGCGCTAAGCTCTAACTGGCGTGCTTCATCCTCAGTGTAAGCCTGTTTGGTGCCAAAATCACTTGGCCGCTCAAAGGGCATGACAGTGGCATTTTTCCAGTTGCCTTGCAGGTCTGGAACACCCCATTCAGTTTTCAAGGTTGTAAAGACCTCACCGGAATCTTGCGCGAGAGCGGCGCTGAGGGGTAAGACTGTAAAAGATATGGCGAGCGTTAAGGCTAGGGATTTCATTTAGAATCTCCAATAATGTTCATTTAGAAGCTGCTGTATTTATTAATTTTAATGTTTATATTCGAGTTAGCTATTTATCTAGCTAATAATTTTTTCACAGTTTTAATATTGTTATTGTATTGATGCTGTACTAACGCGCATTGGCTATGTTTTTGCGTCAATGCGCTGTTTACTCACGAAAGCTAGAATTCAAAAACTAGTCCAATGGTGCATGCCTTGGCCATGGCTGTGCACTTTCTAATTGTTTGGCCAGTTTAAGTAAAAGCTTGTCTGCCCCCCATGCGCCGGTGAACATCACACCAATTGGAAGTCCACTGGCTGTCATATGCAAAGGTAGAGACAGGCTTGGCTGGCCGGTGCCGTTATAAAGTGCCGTGAAACCGCTATATTGCTTGAACCGCTCTGCGTACTCTTTTAGATCAGGACTGTTCATATCTAGCCAGCCAAGTTCTGCTGGAGGCATGTTGAGAACCGGCGAAATGATGATATCGCATTGGCTGTGAAAATCAGCCATTGTAGACTCGGCGGTTTTGAGTACATCTAATGCCTCAATATAATCAGCCGCTTTAACGTCTTTGCCGACAGTCGCCATTAACTTAGTCGACTCTTCCATTGGGCTTTCTGCGATAGTTAAGTTTAATTCTTTCAATTGGCTCTTAACCGATTGATATACGTGTGTATTTATCAGTTTTCCCATGGCGAAGGAGGTGGCCTTATAGTTAACTGGGTGTGAAATCTCGACTACATCATGACCGAGGTCCTCACAGTGTTTCGCGGCTTTAATAACAGCTTGAAGACAGTCGGCATGGATCTCTTGACCTAAGGGATGCTGAAGTTGGAGGCCAATTCTAAGCCTGCCAAGGCTGCCGCCGAGATCTTCCGTAAAAGAGCCGACGTGGTGGGGCATTGGAAACAAGTGAGGCTTATTAAGAGTAATAATATCGAGAAATGCAGCGCTGTCTCTTACGGTTTGACTAACCACATGGCCCACACTCATGCCACTCCAGCATGCGCCTATTTCGTTCTCTATGGCCGTTAGACCGCGACTAGGTTTTAATCCTACCAGCCCACAGTTGGCCGCAGGAATTCGAATAGAACCACCCCCATCAGTTGCATGAGCTACTGGCAAAATTCCTGCCGCCACCGCTGCCGCGGCGCCACCGCTGGAACCGCCCGTGGAATAAGATAGATTCCAAGGGTTGCGAGTTGCACCATTTGCGACCGGCTCTGTAGTCAGAGTTAAGCCCCACTCTGGGGTGTTTGTTTTCCCCATAATTATCAATCCAGCATCTAAATAGCGGCGCACAATATTGGAGTTATTGGTGGCGATATGCCCCCTAAACAGGTTGCTGCCGAAACTATTCGCCAGGCCTTTGACAGGGCTCAAATCTTTAATCAAGAAGGGTAAGCCTGCTAAGGGGCTTTGCTGTAAGCCTGCGGCGTTGTTATCAAAAATTTGGGCTTGTGAGGTGGCCTGCTCAAAATTTTCTACATTGATAGCATTTAGGCGCGGATTGACTTCACGAGCACGGCTAACAGCCGCGTGCATGACTTCGCAGCAAGTGAAATCTTTATTGTTTAGGCCACAAGCTAGATCCAGAGCGTCAAGGTTTAAGTATTCGGAATTTGTCAGCACGGTGATGTTAGATCCTTTGTAGTTTTGAAATTTTATTCTAATAGCATTAACAACGGTATTAAAGGCTTCTAGGCTAGCCTTCATCTTGGGTGACCAATGAGAGCCCCCCGGAATCATCCAGCTCTTCTTCGCCGGCAGGTTTACCTTCAGACAATTGAATGCGCAGTCTAACGTTGTTTTTTGAGTCAGCGTTTTTCAAAGTTTCCTCATAGCTGATTCGGCCCTGTTTGTAGAGGTCGAATAAAGCCGAGTCAAAGGTCTTCATACCTTGCTGCTCACTTTTCTCCATCACTTCTTTGATTTCTAAAACTTTTGCTTGCTTGATAAGGTCGCAAATCCGAGGGGTGCCAAGTAAGATCTCTATCGCGGCAGCACGCTTGCCATCTACTGTTGGAATGAGGCGCTGCGAGACGAAACCTTGTAAGTTCAGTGACAAATCCAAAAACAGCTGTTTGTGCCGCTCTTCGGGGAAGAAGTTAATAATTCGATCTAGCGCTTGGTTGGCATTGTTGGCGTGCAGTGTAGAGAGGCAAAGATGGCCTGTTTCAGCAAATGCCAGAGCATGTTCCATGGTTTCCCGGCTTCGTATTTCACCGATGAGAATGACGTCTGGCGCTTGCCGCAAAGTATTTTGCAGGGCCTCTTCATAACTATTGGTGTCAACGCCTACTTCTCGTTGATTCACAATAGATTTTTGGTGTGGGTGAATAAATTCAACCGGGTCCTCGATGGTGATGATATGACCATCGCTAGTCTTATTGCGGTGGTCGATTAACGAGGCAAGTGAGGTGGACTTGCCTGAGCCGGTGCCGCCTACAAAGAGAACAATGCCGCGTTTTTGCATTACCAGGTCTTTCAAGATCGGAGGCAGTCCCAATGAGTCGGCGCTGGGTATCTCGGTCTTGATATTACGGGCAACAATGGCTACCTCGCCGCGTTGCTTGAAAATGTTAACGCGAAAGCGACCAATATCTGGATCGGCAACGGCTAGGTTCATTTCTGGATTTTTTTCAAAATCTCGAATTTGCTCTTCATCCATTATTTGGTAGGCAATTTTCTTAACCATACCTTCAGGCATTTTTTTATCGATGAGTGGGGAGAGCTTGCCATGAGCTTTAATGCTTGGCGCAGCCCCGGTGGTTAAGAATAGGTCTGAACCATCCTTTTCGATCATCATCTTCAGTAAGTCTTTAAATCCCATAGCCTTAGCTCTGCTTTTATCTGTAATTTAGGGTGTTTGAAGTTGGCTATTGTTAGCCAGATTGTTGACCTTGTTTTTCGCCAAACGACTTGGTCTAGCTGTCCTCGAATCTGCTTTGTGTGTACCAACCCACTTTTTGCGCGCTGTCATCAACGGTATCGACCACATCGAGTATCAGTGCGAACAGGGCCATTCGTACGAGTACGCCATTGTCAGTTTGGCGAAAAATGGCCAAATTTGGGTGCTGGTTTAAGTCGTGGTCCAGTTCGTTAGCTTCTTCGCGAGAATCTCTTGGTAAAGGATGCATAATCACTGTATTGGGCTGACAATTCATGGTGTAGATCTCTCGGTTTAATCGAAATCGGCCACGATAAACGTCAGCTTCTAATTTTGTGGTGAAGCGTTCTTCTTGTATTCGCGTTAGATAAACAGTGTCATTGTCTTTCAGACCAGATTCCATATCTTCAGTCTCAATAACTTTATGTCCTGCATCTTTAAGCAAGCTGATGATTGCTTCTGGCATGCACAGCTCTTTTGGAGAAATCATTGTAAAGGTGATGCTCTTGTACAAAACCAAAAGCTGAGACAGAGAATGGACCGTCCTGCCATGACGCAGGTCACCTACCATCGCGATGTGCATACCGTCGATTAGCTTGTCGTTAGATTGAAGTTCTTTCTTGATGGTGTAGAGGTCCAAAAGTGCCTGTGAGGGATGCTCATTGGCACCGTCTCCACCGTTTATAACTGGCACACGGCTGGCTTTGGCAAACTCAGCCACAGAGCCTATCTTCGGGTGTCTCATAACAATTACATCGCTATAGCCGCTGATCACTCGAGCGGTATCGTAGAGGGATTCGCCTTTGGAGATGGATGAGGTTTTGATGTCAGTGGTCTCACGAACCTCGCCACCGAGTAGATTAAAGGCGCAGCCGAAGCTTACTCGGGTGCGCGTGCTTGGTTCAAAAAACATATTACCCAATATGGCCCCGTCTAAGACTTTGGTTAGGCTGCGCCGCTGGGCGTAGGGTTCCATGCTCTGCGCAACCTTAAATACCGTTTCAACATCGTCTCGATCGAACTGCTTTACGCTTATTATGTGAGAGCCACGAAAATCCATCGTTAGGGTATTGTCCTTGCCGTCTAGGGCGGCGGGGTTAACAAACAACTTAAAAATTCAACTTGAGGATACTACTACAGATGAGTGATTTTAAGGAATTGCTAGGGTGAAACAATCACAAGCTAAAAAGCCATTTATTCAAGAATCTGGCACAATGCTCCCTCATTGAATAAATAAAAGCAGCGCAAATATTGAAAACCCTCTATTGGTATGATTTTGAAACCTTTGGTGCAGACCCGCGCCGCGATCGCGCTTCTCAGTTTGCAGGCATTCGAACTGATGAAGACCTGAACATCATTGGCGATCCGCTAGTGATCTATTGCAAGCCTGCTGATGATTTTCTCCCGAACCCCATTGCCTGCCTAATTACGGGTATATCGCCGCAAAAAGCGAACGCTCAAGGATTGGGCGAGGCCGAGTTCATTCGCCAAATTCACAGTGAGTTTTCTGAGCCTGATACCTGCGTCGTGGGCTATAACAGCATTCGATTTGATGATGAAATTACCCGGCAGCTGCTCTATCGGAGCTTTTGTGATCCCTATGAGCGGGAGTGGAAAAATGGCAATTCTCGTTGGGATATTATAGATATGGTCAGGCTGTGCGCCGCGACCCGACCGGAGGGGATTAACTGGCCGCTTAAGGAAGATGGCAGTAACAGCTTCAAGCTAGATCAGCTAACTGTGGCTAATGGTATTGCGCATTCAGATGCCCATGATGCGCTGGCAGATGTCATCGCCACTATTGAGATAGCTAAGCTGATTAAGTCCAAGCAGCCTAAACTCTATGATTTCGCTTATGGTCTGCGTAATAAGAAAAAAGTTCAGGCTCAGCTCAATACAGACTCTAAGAAGCCCGTTCTGCATGTATCTATGTTGTACCCCGCAAAACGCGGCTGCCTGGCGGTAATTATGCCGCTATGTAAGCACCCATCTAACAATAATGGTGTGATTGTTTACGATTTGCGCGTTGACCCAACGCAATGGATTAATCTCAGCGTGGCAGAAATAAAAACACGGATTTATGCCCGTAGTGATCAGCTCCCCGAGGGAGTTGAACGAATTCCTTTAACAACAATCCACATTAACAAATGCCCGATGGTTACATCCTTGGCAGTGTTATCTGCTGAGAACATCGAGAAATTCACGGTGGATATGGCCGTATGCAAAGCTAATTGGGAAGTTTTGAACAGCAACAGTACAGCCTTGAAAAAAATAGCGGAGGTATTCCTGGATGATTTTACAGATGCACAGACCGATCCAGATTTCATGATCTACAGCGGCGGCTTTTTTGGGGATAATGACAAATCCTTAATGAAAACTATCCGCGCAACTAAGCCAAGTGATCTCGGGCGTTTAGACATGCCTTTTCGAGATAAACGGCTAAAAGAGTTACTGTTTAGGTTTCGCGCTCGAAATTACCCAGAAACCTTATCTAAAGAAGAAGGGCAACGCTGGGACGAGTTTAGGCTGTCTCGAGTGTTGGATGAACAGGCTCAGCAGGTGTTTCATTCAGCCATGGCACAAGCCAAAGACAGAGTCGATGGTGACGATAAGCCGGCTCTTGCCGTGTTGGAAGATCTGCAGAGGTGGGTGGATGAGATTTCCGTATCCGCTCTTGGTGAAACCCAGAGCTAGGTTTAGGTTTATAGTCAGATTTCGACTCAAATTTTAGACTCAGACAAGGAATAAACCCTTACCGCATTGTCATGATACAGCGCGGTTTTTTCGGCAGCAGAGTAGCTTTTTGTGATTCGCTTAAATGAATTCCAAAGAACGCCATAAGACGCTGACACTTTATCGACAGGAAAATTACTTTCAAACATGCAGCGATTGGTGCCGAATGCTTCTATGCAGGATGTAAAATAGGGCTCATTGGCACCAGCTAGCTGCTGGGAAGTTGGAGGTTTAGGGAGTTTATGCCAGCCGAAACCGTTTATCGCCATACCGATCCCGCCTAGTTTTATGACAATGTTCTCACAGCTGGCTAGTTCCTGAATATTCTTTTTCCAAGCAACAAAAATCTCATCACGCATACCAGCATAGGGACCAATACCTAACGGCCCGCCAACGTGATCTAGCACTATGCTCTGCTCTGGATAAGCCCGAGCTAAGGATAACAATTCTTCTAGCTGTGTGTGATAAAGCCAGGCGTCGAATACCAAATTAAGAGTGCCGAGACAGGAAAATCCCTCTCTGAATTTGGCGTCAAGGTAGAGATGAGGAGGGGGCTTGGTATGAGAGTTTCTTACCTGCTCACTCGCATCCCAACTGCAGGCATGGCGGATGCCACGAAATCTATTTCGGCTTGCCTGCTGGTGTGCCAATAAAATGTCTTCTACTTTTTTGCCTAATAACAAATCGGCAAAGCTGATGATGCCAGCCGCGGCTCGAATCTCTCCATATCCCCCGCTTGCACATTGGGCTGCTAAGCCTTGTACAAATTCTGTTTCGCCGACCGGTGCTAATGCGTTTGAACTGTCTTGAGAATACATTGACGCGCATTCTACAAAAACCGTTGAGCGAATGTTATGGCCGCTGGCAGTATCTGTAAGCAAATCGTCAAGCATGTATCGACCGTCGGGGCGGTCCCAAAAATGATGATGAGGGTCGCAAATAGGAAGTTCAGGTTCTAATGCGTCTTCGCGTACTTGGTCTAGCCATTCTTGTCGGATCGGCATTTTTATCCTTTTGTACAGATCGTAATAAATTTTGCGTAGATTTTCTGTTGCGATCGGTGCGCAGCGGTTCTTAATATTACCAAAAAGAGTAAGTAAAGCTACGTCAATCTAGTCTTACTGTCACAGTCAGAAATAGCGGTTTTTTGTAATATAAAAGACACACTTCCTTCATCCTCCTGTCATTTAATTAAAGTAAATTCCAACGGTTGCAATTGCTGGTCTTTTTTGATCAAAGATAGCAAACGGCAAAAAAATTGAACTACTGAAAAAATATTGGCCAACAAATCCAATAGTTATTGTGAATAAAACTTGGGCTACGGGTTTGGAGAGTTCAGTTTTGCAGGGTTCAATATCAATAAACACACACGGGGTGTACACAAATCAAATGAATTTAAAACTAGCCAAAAAGACAGTATTGCTTAGCGCTGCTATATCGGTCGCTCTGTCAACAGCCGCTTCAAACGCGCAGCAAGCCGAAGCAGAAAAAATAGAAGACAAGCTCATCGAGGAAATTGTTACAGTGGGCGCGAGGAGGTCTTTTTCAGCATTAAGCACGACCCAGTCTATGACAGATCAGCAAAGCCCAATGACTTCTATTCTGTCTACAATAGACAATTTGCCTGGTGTAAATATAACCGAAGGGGATACTTTTGGTTTTGATGACTGGTCAACAACCGTAAACTTGCGTGGCTATCAGACGAGCTTGGGCGAGCAACAGGTAGGCACGACCATCGATGGCTTTCCTAATGGAGATTCCAACTATGGTGGGGGCGCAAAAGCGAATCGTTATATCGATTCTATGAATTCGGGTGGTGTAGAAGTAAATCAAGGTATCGCATCCATAGATACTCGCACTACGGAGTCATTGGGCGGGACTTTAAATTTCACAACGAATGACCCGCTAGAGTCAGAGCGCATGAGAATTCAAGCGGTGCAGGGTGACTTCGAATCACGTCGATATTACGCGCGTTACGATACCGGCAGGATTCTGAACGACACAACAGTTGGATGGGTTTCTGCTAATCACAACGAGGCAACAGATTGGGTTGAAGGGTCTGCAAAAAATGAGCGAGACCATTTTGCCGCCAAATTTATTACAGATATAGGTACTGACTATAAGCTTACCGGCTATTATGTTTATGATGATGTTCAAGAAGATAACTATCAGCGTATTACGCCATCTGAATTTGCGACCGACTCAGATTCTGATCGTCTTATTGGCGATTGGACTGACGTTCCTTTTATTAATCAGCTATACCGACAAGGTTGGTCGACACTTCGAGAGAATCGCTTCGGCTATGTTAAGTTTGATGGCAAACTAAATGCAGGCCTAGATTTCTCGATCGGTCTTTATGATCATCAGATGGAAGGTCGCGGAGACTGGATTCCACCTCAAGTTGTTGATTTAGTCAATGATGCCGGTGGCTCAGAATATGAAGTCGGAGGGAACCTGCCAATAATAGGCGGTACCCCGATAGGGAATATCTACTTCGTTAACGCCGCTGGAGAAGCGCTTTCTCCAAACCCAGGCTGTGAATCTTCAATTACCTTTCCTTACGGTGGTGCCGGACCTGAATCTGATCCACTGTGCTATGGCGCAGGTGCATTACCAGTTCAGTCCTTCAGACACACGCACTACTCAAGAGACCGAACCGGTTGGACGGCCGACTTTGATTGGAGTGCAAGCTTTGGTGACTTCGAGAACGTCTTAAGTGGCGGAATCTGGCTTGAGGATTCAGAACGATTAGAATCACGGGATTGGCATAATCTGACCGATGCTCGTGTAGGAATTGATTTCAATGAGGTTCCGTATTGGATTCAATATGACCGTGATTTCAGTCGTGACACGACTATGGTTTATTTGCAGAATGAGCTTAGTTTTGGTGATCTTACTATGACGGCGGGTTTGCGCGAGTTCGATGTAGATAACAGCGAAGTAGATGTGCTGGGTGTTGCCCCTCGTGAATCTCTAAATTCAAATACAGGCCTGTTGTTTAGCGGTGGCGCTAATTACCAGTTACCGGTAGATGGCTTAGAATTATTCT
>JBLHVT010000111.1:0-9821 GCA_047628735.1 Glaciecola sp. | reverse complement strand
TTGTCATCGCGGCTAATAGCGGCCTGGAATACAAATTTTTCGTCGAGCAATATGAAGAATTAAATTACGAATGGAGCAGCGGCAGCGATCTCTATTTTGATCTCCATGGCGAGCCACAGGGAGACACCACCGGGTTTTTCAAAAGCTTTGCTGAAGCCACAAGCAGCGAAATGAAAGGCTCTATTATTGCCCCCTTCACTGGCTCTCATGGCTGGTACTGGCGAAACAGCAGCAATCAAGAGGTAGTCGTAAGTCTTAAAACCAACGGGATATACGAAATTGTAGGCTTAAAGTAACGCAATCCTCATCTGCCCAAGCCAACACCGCAGCTCGCTGGCATAAAACCGCTTTTTCTGGTTACGCCAATTTTGAAATAAGCGAATTCTCCTGCCGCCTGCTATGCTGATTCAATTCTGAAGTTGCTGCATACACGGCCTCTAGTGTTATTTTGTGGCAAGATATTTGCTTGATATTTAGTGTAAGTGATTCCTAATTCAGATCTCATTAAACCAGAAAACAGCAACGGGGACTTATGGACTGCGATATTCTGATTATCGGGGGAGATGGAGATCTCGCCAAACGAAAGCTTTATCCCGCTCTTTATCATCTAGAGCAGACTGGCTGCTTGTCCGATTCGCTACGCATCGTGGCCCTCGCGCGGAAAAATTATGACGGCAGCGATTGGGTAGCCAACGTGCGCCAATGGTTCGATGATTTCCAAGACCAAAGCCTCGACGAAAAACTATGGTCTAAATTTGCACGCCGATTGCACTATGTCAGCGGGGATGCAACGGGGGAGAAGGACCTACAAAAAGCAAGAAACGAGTTCTTTCTCAACAAATCCAGAGACTTGGTAGTTTACCTCGCAACGCCCCCTTCCATATTTGCTCCGGTATGCCAGTCACTCTGGGCAGTGGGCTTAGCTCGAGCCAGTACAAGAATTGTGGTTGAAAAACCGCTGGGGGAGGATCACAGCTCCTTTCTATCTATTAATAAAAGTCTAACCTCTATTTTTTTAGAGGAACAGGTGTATCGCATAGACCATTATATGGGCAAGGAAACTGTCCAAAATTTACTGGCGATGCGATTTGCCAACGCTCTATTTGAGCCCCTGTGGAACAGTAATTATATAGACCACGTGCAAATCACACTGGCGGAAACGATCGGTATAGAAAATCGCTGGCAGTTTTACGATGACGCTGGGGCCATGCGCGATATGGTGCAAAACCATTTACTGCAGCTACTTTGCTTGGTCGCTATGGAGCCACCGACAAAGATGAATCCTCAGTCCATTCAAGATGAGAAAGTAAAAGTGCTTCGAGCCCTAAAACCAATGTCCAGCGCGGAAATTAAAAGCAACACCGTCCGAGGTCAATATCAGGGCGGTGCGGTGCATGGACAAGCCGTACCAGGCTATCTTGAAGAAGAAGATGCTAACCTAGAATCAGAAACAGAAACCTTCGTCGCTGTAAAAGCAGAAATCAACAACTGGCGCTGGACAGGCATCCCTTTTTACTTGCGCACAGGCAAGCGAATGCCTAGGAAAATGTCCGAGATTGTTATCCAGTTCAAGGAAGTGCCTCATCATATATTCGGGGAGTCCGCAGACAACACCAAAGCTAACAAGCTGGTTATTAGGTTGCAGCCCGATGAGGGGATCGAACTACTACTGATGAACAAGATACCGGGCCTAGATGAGCCTCAGAACCTTGCACCAGTCTCTTTGAACCTGTCTCTGTCAGACGCCTTCACCGGACAAAGAGTACCTGACGCCTATGAACGCTTGTTGTTCGACGTAATGCGCTCCAATTCATCGCTATTTATGCGGGCTGACCAACTGGAAGCTGCGTGGCAATGGGTGGATGAAATCATTAAAGCTTGGTCCCAATCAAATTCAAAACCTGTTGGCTATCCTGCGGGTAGCTGGGGCCCATCTGCTAGCGTCGCCATGATTGCTCGCGATGGTCGCCAGTGGGATGATGAGTGAGGCGGCACGGGCATGGCGTGGAAACTAAATAGCTTTGCAAATAACGACGAGTTGAGCGATCAACTTTGTCATGACATAGCACATCAGTTGCACTCGAAAATCGCCAGCGAAGGACTCGCATCTCTTGTGGTTTCAGGAGGCAGCACTCCCGAGCTCATGTTTACCAAACTCAGCCAACAGCCGCTGGATTGGTCGAAAGTAGTCGTGACCCTAGCAGATGAGCGCTGGCTGCCTGCCGCTCATGCAGATGCCAACGCTAGCCTTGTAGAGCAAAGTTTGCTGCAAAGCCAGGCTGCGCGAGCGAAATTTGTGCCCTTAACTGAGCCGGCAGAGTCACCTTTCGGCGCCGAAGCTGATGTAAACCAAAGACTGACAACATTATTAGCTTGGCCGCTATCGACAGTTGTTTTAGGGATGGGTAACGACGGCCATACCGCGTCACTGTTTCCCTACGCTGCAACGCTAAGCAATGCCCTTAGTGGTTTTAACTCCGCCGGCGAGAAATCACTTTGCTGCGCGCTAAACCCGCCCACGGCAGATTATCAGCGTATGACGCTTACCGCCCCGACGCTGCTCAATTGCCGAAATTTAATCCTCTATATCAGAGGCAGACAAAAGCTAAAAGTTTTAGAAAAGGCAATCCAGCTCGGCGCGATAGAGGCTCTGCCTATTCGCGCCTTTTTGCATCAGGATTGCGTAACCATGCAAATTTACTATAGCGAACAGTAATCAATTCGAGGAAAACCTATGTCAACTTACCTGCCAACTATAGACCCGCGATTGGAAGCGATTACCGCAGACCTAATCAAGCGCAGCCAAAAAAGCCGTAAGGACTACCTTGAGCGAATGCAGGCCAGCCGAGATCAAGACCCGCCTAGACTGAGCTTATCCTGTGGCAATCTCGCCCACTCCTATGCTGCTTGCAACAGCGACGACAAGCAAACCATCAGGCTTATGCAAAGCGCTAACTTAGGCATCATTAATGCTTATAATGATGTTCTGTCGGCCCATCAACCGCTTGCTCACTACCCGGATATCGTTAAAAAATACGCCGCTGAACTAGGCTCATCTGCTCAGGTTGCCGGCGGAGTGCCTGCTATGTGCGACGGTGTTACTCAAGGCAGGGTAGGCATGGAACTAAGTTTGTTCAGTCGTGACGTGATAGCGATGGCGACCGCAGTCAGCCTCTCTCACAATGTATTTGATGCTGCACTGTGCCTTGGCACTTGTGACAAAATAGTACCAGGAATGTTGATCGGAGCACTCCAATTTGGTCATTTACCTGTCGCCTTTTTCCCTGCAGGTCCGATGCCTACGGGTATTTCTAACCTCGAAAAAGCCGCGGTTCGACAGCGTTATGCCGAGGGCAAGGCGTCTAAAGAAGAGCTTCTAGACGCTGAATCCGCCTCTTACCACAGTGCGGGCACCTGTACTTTTTATGGTACCGCAAACACCAACCAGGTATTGATGGAGGTGCTGGGGGTGCAGTTGCCCGGAGCGTCATTTGTGAACCCTGAGCAACCCTTGCGCCGAGCTTTGCTCGAGGAAACTACTCGTCGTCTGATTATGCTTGCCAATTCTGGCACTGCGAATCTTGCAGATGTAGTGACCGAGAGATCCATTATCAATGCCTTGGTAGCGTTACTGGCAACCGGCGGCTCAACAAATCACACAATTCACTTGGTTGCCATTGCCAGAGCGGCTGGCATTCAATTGAACTGGCAGGACTTCGATGCCGTTTCAAAAATCGTGCCGTTATTAATGCGGGTCTACCCGAATGGCAGTGAAGATATCAATGCCTTTCAGCGTGCTGGAGGGACTGCATTTTTATTCAGAGAACTACGCCAATCGGGCCTACTCCATGATGAAGTAAAGACCATAATGGGCGACGGCCTTGAGGCTTATGAGTATGCACCAACGCTTGTAAATGACGGCGGGACAGAGGCCACAGCTAAGGTGATATGGAAAGACAAAGTGACCGAGTCCGCCATACCGGAGGTACTTAGCCCAATGCGCAGTCCCATAGCATCAGAAGGTGGACTAAAGCTGATTTCTGGAAACTTAGGTAGTGGCATAGTTAAAATTTCAGCGGTAAAGCCCGAGCACCGCCGTGTCAAAGCGCCATGCCGAATCTTTAATGATCAACCAAGTTTCAAAGCGGCTTTTGAGGCTGGAGAATTAGACCGAGATTTTATTGCAGTAGTAAGATTTCAAGGACCTAGGGCCTGTGGTATGCCAGAGCTACATCAACTCACCCCCTATCTCGGAGTTTTACAGGACCGTGGCTTTAAGGTTGCGCTAGTCACTGACGGGCGCATGTCCGGCGCTTCAGGAAAAATCCCTGCGGCCATTCATTTATCGCCTGAAGCTGATGCTGGCGGACCATTGGCTCGCCTGCAAGACGGTGACATTTTGGAACTGGATTCGGTCAATGGAAAACTTAATGCTGAAATAACAGCGGTCGATTTCCAGAACCGCAAATTGATTAAGCATACCCAAGATAATGACACGCTAGGTCGCAGTTTATTTACGAGCTTCCGAAACGCTGTGGAACCATCTGACCTAGGCGCTTCCACTTTTCATTTTTAGTAGTAGGCCAACATCTCGGAGCTAAGCGTGAACTCATTCAAAGACTTATTACAGAAGATTAGAATTGTCCCAGTCCTGACAGTAACGACAATCGAAGAAGCTGTTTTGACGTGCAAGGCGCTGCAGTCAGGTGGCATTAACGCCGCCGAAATCACCCTAAGAACAGCAGCTGGGCTCGCAAGTATTGAGGCAGTAAAATCTGAACTGAGTGATTTTATAGTCGGTGCCGGCACAGTGAAAACAACTGCTGACATGGAGCAAGTCGCGAAACTGGGAGTCGATTTTGCTGTAAGTCCCGGACTCACAGACGAGCTTGAAAAATGCGCCGACGCCTTGAGTTTAGCCTTCCTGCCGGGGGTGGCCACTGCATCTGAATTAATGCGAGGACTAGCCGCAGGCCGTCACTGTTTCAAGCTATTCCCAGCCGAAGCCGCAGGCGGCACGACTCTTTTAAAATCATTGGCCGCGCCATTCCCCGAAGCCAGCTTTTGCCCTACAGGCGGTGTAGGTTCGGACAACTACAAGTCTTATCTCGCTTTACCCAATGTAATTTGTGTCGGGGGTTCTTGGATGGTCAGCCGTAAGCTTATTGAAGGCAAGCAATGGCATGAAATTTCTAGACTTAGTGAGCAGGCCATGTCGATTGCATAATCCAGTATTACGGCAAAAGCATAGATTAAAGGGCTAGGGTTTAACCACTTATATTTATGCCACAGCTTACTTTAAAGAAGCTTCTGGTTGCTGAAATTTCGTATTAATAACGAATAAGGCGCAGGCATCGGAACAAAATTCTCTTCGAGTAGGACTACTAAAAATTGGCCGCTTACTAATAATCAGGCGCGCACCTTCAGGCCTACGTTCGAATCTAAACAGCATAGACATGGTTAAGTTTCCTGTTTTAGTCTTTTGAATCACTATTCTTGCTACTATTGCGTTAGCTCACTAAATGGCCGATGTAGGCTTAAAATCGAGCGCGTACTCAGGGCGTAATTGTGAACTCAGACAAACTTAGCAAAATTGCCTTCGCCGCTGCCGGATGCGGAATCGCAACCTATGCCGGCATGGATGTTGTTATGAAAGGCCTTTCTTTAGAGATAGGCTCTTACAATGCCATGCTGTGGCGCAGCTGCCTTGGGGTTGTCATGGCCGGAATACTTTACTGCTGGCGCCGGCCTAGATGGCCTTCCTCTAGCACACTAAGGCTGCATGTTTGGCGGGGATTTGTGACCTCAATAATGGCTTTTTTATTTTTCTGGGGACTAAAGTATCTTCCCGTTGCGCAGGCCATTGGATTAACGTTTATAGCCCCTTTAATAGCACTTTATTTAGCCGCTATAGTCTTAAAAGAGGAGATTGGGAAACAGGCAATAGCGGCATCTGTCATCGGTTTATTTGGTGCCTCTATCGTGATCTACGGCCGACTCAGCGCAGACTACAGCGATGAAATAGGCAAAGGCATAGCCGCGGTAATGACCTCAGCTGTGCTCTACGCCTATAATATTATCTTGCAGCGGCAGCAGTCATTAGTTGCAAAACCTTTTGAAATAGCCTTTTTTCAAAACTGCACCGTCATTGTTTTATTCGGTGCTCTGGCGCCGTTCTTAGCTACCCTACCAAGCGTCGACCTAATCCCCAATATCGCGGCGGCGGCCGGATTAGGGGTCGTGTCTCTTCTAATGATGTCATGGGCCTATGCCAGAGCGCCTGCCAAGGCGTTAATACCAGTTGAATACACCGCATTTGTTTGGGCATCGATTTTGGGGTGGATGGTATTCGATGAGACTGTGACCGCTTCAACAGTTTTAGGGACAGCGCTAATAGTTTCCGGCTGCGTGGTTGCTGCGTGGCAAAAGCCTAGCCGGCTGAACCATATTGAATCTACTGCCGCATGATAAAAATAGTAAGGCGTTTGAGGCAGAGCTATTAATCCATACCAAATATTCTCAAACCCAGATTAGCTAGCCAGCCTTAGTTAAGGCAAAGAGAAAATCACAGACCTTGGAGCTGGACCTTGTAGTTTGAATTTATAGCTGAGCTTTGAAAGTAGCCCACCTGGTTACCAATCCAAATCATCAGGGATTTTATAGTCAGCATAGGGGTCGTCTGCCGCTAGAGTTACATTTTTCTCTGCTTTGAAAAGTATTGCGCTAGGGTCTCGCTGGGCAATCTTTTCTGCCACAATCAACGGCACCAAAACCGCCTTATCTAGACTTCGAACTATAGCAATCTGACCCTGACTAAGCTGGCTAACTTGTAACTGGCTAACCCATAGGTGCTTAATTTTGCCTCCGTCTGCAAAGCTGTATTTTTTGTCTCCGCCTTTTCCTTCAGCACCAAGCACAATCGAGTTTTTCTGAATCAATTGTTTTATCTGAGCGTTGATCGCTTTGTGCTGTTGCTTAGCATTTTTTTCTTGATTTAACTTCCGGTCCTTTTCTACCAGCTCAGCTTTCTTCCGATCTAGCTCCAGCTTTCTCTCATCAACTGCGAGGCCTTTCCCGCTGGCTTTGCGAGCCACCTTCTCCTCTTTCGATTTTGCGCGCTTGAGCTGTTTGGCTTTTTTATCGTCGATCAAACCGGAGTTTTTCAATTGATCCTGTAAAGAGTTACCCATGACTATTTCCGCTTTTGGTGATTTCTTAAGTTTAGACCATCGATTGTTTTGCTAGCACCCGAATTGAAAAATCGGCATTAAGCGATGTAATTTTCTCTATTACGGCATCTACCTTCACTTGCGCCATACTCCAATAGTACGGCGTCATCATCAGTAAATCCTTTCTGCTTTGCAGGTCGGACAATTCGAAATTAAAACTTAGTCTCTTTGAGGCCATGAGTTTAAAGCCTTCGGGTATCACATCGTCTATCACATGGTCATGCGCGGTTTCATAGACGGCTTGCCTTAGCTGTGTCAGGTGTTCTTGAGCCGGACTCACTTGCAACCAAATTCCGCCATCGACCAATACCCTGCGCATCTCACTTGCCGCTACTGGTGCAAAAATTTGCAAAACAATATTCTGACTGGCACTTGCCACTGGAATTTTGAAGTTACTGGCGATTACAAAACCTAGTTCTTTGTATTTCTTTGCCGCTTTTTCGATGGCTGGTTTGGAAATGTCATTTCCAGCTGCCGTAATTTTTATGCCAGACTGAATCAGTGCTGCTGTAATGGCTGCTAGATAATAACCTTCGCCACAGCCGGCATCATAAAGGGCTAGTGTTTTTTCAGGTTTGTGCGAGGCAATCAATAAGCTAAGTGACTCAGCTAGCGGGAGGTAGTGCCCAGCCTCCAAGAAAGCACGCCGAGCAGTCATCATAGCTTTGCTGTCACCGGGATCGGACCCGCTTTTATGGTTCGCTAGCAGTAAATTTACATAGCCAGCTTTGGCGCGATCATAACTGTGACCATTTTCGCACTGCCATTGCTTCCCCGTCAGTGACAGCGGCCAACGACAGACTGGACAAATCCACATTTTATTAAAATTCTCGACACCCAATTAAGACAATATTTGACCATGGTTGTCATACAAAAGAACAGTGGTTAAGTGTCATTATGGTGCTTTCTTTTTCACCAAGCTGCGCGAGGTAACTGCCAAAGAATGGATGGACATGACTCGGCAGAGCTTTTATCCTGCTGCCAATACAACAATAACGAGCACAACGGGAAGACAAAGATGAAATTTATCACAGCCATGCTTTCAGGCCTCACCCTCTTACTAACGGGCGTTACTGCTGCAGCCGAAACAAGCCTGTTATTTATTGGCAACAGCTTTACTTTTGGCTATGGCTCGGCTGCGATGTACTATCGCCCAGAATCAGTGACCGACCTCAACAACCTAGGCATCGGGGGCGTTCCGGCACTGTTTAAGTCTTTCACAGATCAGGCTGGCTTAGATTACGACGTTTATCTGGAAACACAGCCGGGAGCCGGGCTGGATTATCATTTGGAAAATAAACTCGGCGTGATTGGCCGCAGATCTTGGGACGCAGCCGTAATGCACGGTTTCAGCACTTTAGACAGTGCTAACCCAGGGGACCCAAAAACCTTAGTGGACACGGCCAGTGACATGGCCCAATTTTTAGCAGGTCTTAATTCTGACGTGGAAGTGTTTCTCACAGCCACATGGTCTCGCGCAGATCTCATCTATCAGGCCGACCGCCCTTGGACAGGCACAGCAATTAATCAGATGGCGCTTGATGTTCGCGCGGGCTATGACAAAGCCGCGGCGAATTCAAACCCTATAAAATCAGTGAATGCCGTTGGTGAAGCATGGACTGAGGCCATCACATTAGGTGTGGCTGACCCAAACCCCTATGACGGCATAGAGACAGGAAAGATCGATCTCTGGACCTGGGATCACTATCACGCTAGCAGCTTTGGTTACTATCTAGAAGCACTTGTAGTTTTCGGTAATGTGACCGGCCTTGATCCACGCTCACTTGGTGATAATGAATGTTCAGGCTACGAGCTAGGAATGTCTAGATCTGAAGTTCATGGCCTCCAACAAGCCGCTTTCAATCAGCTAGCCAAAGAAGACAGAGTACAAGCAGCACCTTTGATTTTACCAAAGCCAGTTTCGCCTCAGCGCTGTGGCGCGGCTCGGTAACCCCGCGGACCTGCTCAAAAAATAGCCTAATGACGAGCTGAAAGGAAAACATGAGGGTAGGTTTTCCGTCAATCTCAGGCAGCAGATAGAACGATATGTGTCGCTGTCTGTAGGCCGACACGGCAAGACCCATAGGACAGCGCGGACTTTACAGCTGCGCGGTCAGGGTAAGGGATAAAGCGTTATATACTGACTCTTCCTATCGGCCAACTCCTGTGCAACAAGTCCTGTTGGCTCAGCAGCACTTTGTAGGTGGTGGCCACTGGCAACAGCCAAACTTGGGCCGTTTAAGAATTGCCAGACAGCATTTTTTTGTGGCGTCTCTTTTCCCAACCTCGCTAATTAGGGTATTCTTACTGCATATCCCAAATCTAAAATCCCTAAATCAATTTCAAAGAATCTATAGCCCATGATAAAAAGTGCCCTCGCTAGACTCAAGTTCGCTACCTTGGTGGCGGCAATTTCTTTGTGTAGCTCTATAAGCTGCGGTGCGGATTTGACAGCGTCCGCTGCTGATTCCTTGGAAGGCAGCAACTGGCAGTTAGTTCGAATGACCGTGCTTGGCGGCTACGTTTTTACCCCTGACGAGCCAGCTAAGTATGTTTTAAATTTTAGAAGCGATAGCAGACTAACCGGAACCT
>JBLHVT010000110.1:0-9882 GCA_047628735.1 Glaciecola sp. | reverse complement strand
GACGGTGCTAATGCCAGTGCTAGCGCTAGATCAGATAGGCGAAAAATGCACATCAGCTGCCGGGGAATTGCGCCAGCACCTGTTTAGCTAAGCTTTGAACGAATAAAGTCTCGGATATGACCCAAGGCGTCGTTTGCCTCAGGTAGGTCAGGACCAAAGCCTTGAAACACGTGAACCATAGTCGGCCAAATTTGCAAAGTAACATCACCATGCTGGCTGATCGCTTTATTTGCATAACGAAGGCTGTCATTAAATAGCATTTCGTCTTGGCTCACCTGCACAAGCGTTGGCGGCAAATTCGACAGATCCCCAAGCAAAGGAGAGATCTCTGGATCATTCACAGACCTGCCCGCGCCGATACTCATAATCGAGCGCAGGAAAAACCTCGGCATTTTTACTATTTTACCCATAGCGGGCCCAAGAAACGGATCCGACTTGATATTAGTGGTCAGGCTTGGGCTGGAAAAAGTTGAATCTGTTACAGGAGCCAAAGCAATGGCGCCGTCAGCTTGTCGTAATCCGTTGTCCCTTGCCCAGGCGATCAAGGCAAGAGTTAAATTACCTCCAGCTGAGTCACCTGCAACAAACAGATGTTTTACCGGCGTCTGCTCTTTAGGTCCATTATTAAGAATCCAGTCATAGGCAATTCGGCAATCTTCGTGGCAATTGATAGTTTTAAATTCCGGCTGCATCCGGTAGGCAATCGACAGCACGGAAACCCCTGCCAAGCGCGAGAGTTCAGAAGCAATGTAGCGATGGCTTTTTGGGCTTCCAACCAGAAATGCCCCGCCATGAATATACAAAAGGCGTTGGTCTGGGTTAGCCCCTTCGGCGAGAACCCATTCGGCACTAACGCCGCCGGCAACAACGGGGATGATCTGCGAATCAACCGACTGGGCAAAAAAATCGTCCATCTGCTGCCTACGCGCCTTGATGTTGGTGGTCGATTTAGCGGTAAATACGTTCAGCTTCTTAACCACATTCAGGTGCTGAGAACTGATCTCACTGGCAGCTTTCATTAGAGGCGGCACTGGCTGATCATATTGGCTGTGATCATCCGATCGGTGCCTAAAATTGAGCCAAACCAAAATGACCAGTACGGTGGCTAGAACAACTATCCCAGTGATGGCTAATATCGACATAATCTCTCCTAAAAGTAGTTGAATAACATACACTGCCAAGCTAATTGGTGCTATATATCTATCGCGATAGCTAAGTCACGATGCTTGTAAATAGAGCGCGTTAGCCCCTTATATAATTAGATTTATTAATAATTTATAACAATGGAATACTTAACTATGTCGTTACTACCTCACTTATAACCTAGCCCACGCTGGAGGGGTTAAGCTAACAAGCTATTAGTAATGTAAAACATTTCTTATACTAACCTCTGTTTATGCTGTAAATGGCCTTATATCGCTATCGCGCGCTCACACACGAGCCTTGAAGTTGTATGCTCGTCAGCCTTTTGGAACACTTTATCATTCAGAAATTTAAGGGCCAAGCATGAATACTAATCAATTAGAGTACGTGGGCTTTTGGGCAAGAGTCTGTGCAACGCTAATCGATTCACTCTTGATCGTCGCTATCACATTGCCTTTGCTGTTTGGTGTATACGGTGACGGCTATTTTTTATCTGAGGCATCGATAAAAGGTCCCGCCGACTTCTTAATATCCTATGTCTTGCCGACTATCGCCATCATTGTTTTTTGGCGTTTAAAGCAGGCAACACCAGGTAAGATGATTATCGGGGCAAAGATTGTAGATGCAAAAACCGGCTCAGCACCTGCTACCGGTAAACTGGTTATTCGTTACTTTGGCAACATCATCTCTTTGATCCCGCTTGGTCTTGGTTATTGCTGGATAGCTTTTGACTCAAAAAGACAGGCATGGCACGATAAACTGGCGGGCACTGTGGTGGTCAGAAATAACGACAGGGGCGTTCAAAAGGTTGAAAGCGATTGAAATTTAAAGGAAAAATAGCAGCTTAAATTTAGCTAGAAGCTAAGTTTATAAATTGTTAAGTTTTTTTGATAGTTACCAGGCTAACTTTAGGTCAAAAAGGACGGGTTGCGCTACGTTGGGTTTTTCAAAAAGCCAACTTTCTTGCGCTTGCGATTGTCACTGAAAGTCTGTCTTTCAACTAAGCTTATGTGGACTTACAATCGTCTAAACGCCTCCAACTATTCCAATATTGACTCAATATTGTCAGTATTCACTTTTCAAGCAGCTAAATTTTTACCCTGTATTGCCAGGTGCAAAGACTGCTAGGAGGACGCTTTTCATTCAGAGAGCAACCTTCAGCTAATTATTTTTCTATTATTTTACAATAGCCTAGCGATGAAACATGACAATCTATTAACAATACGCATAGCCCTTTGTTAAAAACTTCTAGGCTGTATCGGTTATCGCTTCTCGTTGTAGACCTATCATTTCTTGAAATATATTTATTGTTACTGGTAAATCCATATAGTCACTTCCTCACGTATACAAAATAAGAATCAAAGAAACAGTAAAGTTTCTTAAGATTTCATACGTTAGAGGCCCTCAGCCGGATTTACCCAACGGATGAGATTGTGCCTTATGTCTTTTAAAAAAATTTTCATCTCTTTAAGGAGAACAAAATGGAAATAACTGCGGGCCAATTTCAACTGGTTTTCAACTTCTTTTCCTTCACTATAGCAACGATGGCTGCGGCTACGATCTTTTTCTGGCTTGGCCGGTCTCAGGTCTCCTCCTCATATCGAACAGCGCTAACCATCACCGGTTTAGTCACATTCATAGCTCTTTATCATTATGTGCGTATTCTAGACAGTTGGAGTGATGCCTATACCTTAGTCGACGGCGTACTGACCCAAACGGGAGTTGCGTTTAACGATGCCTACAGGTATGTCGATTGGTTACTAACCGTACCATTGCTTCTTGTTGAGCTAATTTTAGTCATGAAACTCAGTCAAGCCGAGGGAACCTCAAAAAGTGTACGACTTGGCGCTTTAGCTGCGCTAATGATTGTGCTTGGTTACCCAGGGGAAGTAGCCCTAGATGCTGGAACACGTTGGATGTGGTGGGCTGCTGCTATGCTGCCTTTCTTGTGGATTGTCTACGAGCTATTTGTTGGCCTGAAGGATTCCATTGCAGCACAGCCAGAGAAGGTTCGCGGCCTAGTTAATGGAGCACGTTGGTTAGTGCTTATCAGCTGGTCCTTCTACCCGATAGTATTCGTCTTTCCAATGATTGGTTTGTCCGGCGGAACAGCGTCAGTCGCAGTGCAAATCGGTTATACAATTGCCGACATCGTGTCTAAGGCTGTGTTTGGCTTAGTCATCTACACAATAGCGGTGCGAAAGTCCGAAGCGGATGCCGAGGCTGCTGGAACGAGCCCGGCATAACTACTTAAAACATCAATGTATAACTAACGAGAGGGGCCGCTATGCGGTCCCTCCATAGGTTTTAAAATGCAGTCGATGAAAAATAATATTTCGAAGTTCACCAGCGCTAGCAAGATTCAGTTGGATGAAGTTAATCGGATCCTTCGAGCTGCCACAGTCGAGCCACTCGATGAGAACACGGTTCTTCGAGCCGCTTTAGATCACCACCTTCTTCAGAATGGATCCCAATCCAGAGCGCAGCTTACATTGAGCGCTGCTAAGGCTTTGGGACTTTCTCACAACAACCAAATTCATCTCGCCGCTGCGGTCGAATGCTTACACAACGCTTCCCTAGTTCAAGATGATCTGCAAGATAAAGATTCTCACAGACGAGGCCAACAGGCAGTCTGGTCCCAATTCGGATCCAATGTTGCGATTAACCTTACTGACCTTATGATTGCAACTTCTTTTGTTTTACTTGCCCAGATGGACAATCAAAGCTGCCTGCCTGGGTTGCTCACTTGCATGCAGAGGGCTATTGCAGTGACTTTGCAAGGCCAAAGCCGCGATCTCTGCGACGAGGGCACTACAAGGGCCATAAAAACCTCTTTGGCGGTAGCCAAGTCAAAGTCCGGCCCACTTTTCGCTCTCTGCCTTGAGTTGCCTTTAATTACGGCGAACAAGCTTTCGTCATTAAGTGCAGCACAACAGGCGGGCAATTTTTTCGGCGCCGGCTATCAAGTTCTCGATGATATTCACGATGCTGAAAATGATCAGACTACAGAAAACAGCGCAAATGTAGTTGTTGTTCTTAGCGAGGTGCTGTCTTCCAAAGATGCTTACTGTGAAGCGCAAACTGTTGCACGCCATTACCTTGCTAGAGCTCAACAGCTGGCCGAGTCGTTACCAGATAACTGCGCTGCCTTACTAGTACAATACTGCAGTATGCTTACCCACCAGCTGGAGGAATCAGAGCAATGAACCGTGCTATCGTCATTGGCGGCGGCTTTGGCGGAATCGCTGGCGCACTGCGTTTACGCGCTAAAGGATATGAAGTATCCATAATTGATCGCTGCCCGAAACTTGGCGGTCGTGCTCAAGTGTTTGAACGTGAGGGCTTTCGTTTTGACGCCGGCCCAACTGTATTAACTGCTCCATTCCTGTTTGACGAGTTGTTTCAACTGTTTGATCGTCGCCGCGAAGACTATGTTGATTTTGTACCGGTGAATCCATGGTATCGATTCCAGTTTCCTGACGGCGAAACTTTCGACTACGGCGGGACTCTTGAAGACACACTTGCGGAAATCGAACGCTTCAATCACGCAGACAAAAAAGGTTACGAAGCTTTAGTAAAACAATCTGAACGTATTTTTGACGTCGGCTTCACTAAGTTAGCCGATCAACCATTTCACTCGTTTACTACCATGCTTAAACAAATACCTAGCTTGCTTAGGCTCAAATGCTACCGCACGGTCTGGCAATTGGTAAAAGCACATATAAAAGATCCTAGGCTACGCCAAGCATTCTCCGTACAGCCACTTCTGGTCGGCGGCAGTCCGTTTGATACGACTAGTATTTATGGGCTCATTCACTTTCTCGAACGCCGCTGGGGGATTCATTTCGCCATGGGAGGTACTGGGGCCTTAGTCGATGGGCTACAGAAATTAATGCAAGAAAACAACATCGACATTCAGCTGAACACTACAGTCAAACGAATTGTGGTTGAGGATAAACGAGCTACAGGTGTCGAGCTGGAGAACGGAGAAATATTGGCTGCCGATGTCGTGGTGTCTAATGTCGATCCAGTGCATTTGTATCGCCATATGTTAGACAAAGACCACCAAGCCATGAGTGCGCGACTTAAGCAGCGACATGCCCGTCTGTCCATGGGCTTGTTTGTGCTATTTTTTGGTACCGACAAACAATATCCCGATGTGGCTCATCACACTATTTGGCTTGGTCGCCGTTACCAAGAACTGCTAAAAGACATTTTTCACGGCAGTGAGCTTCCTGAGGATTTTTCTCTTTATTTACACCGCCCTACTGCTACAGACCCAAGCTTTGCCCCAGCGGGCAAAGACTCCTTTTACGTGCTGGCACCGGTGCCTAATTTACAAGCAGGCATTGACTGGGAGCAAGAAGGTCCGCGCCTGCAGGAAAGAATCGTAAAAGCACTTTCCGACAGTATTTTGCCTGATCTTAAAAAGCATATGGTCGCAGATTTTTATATGACCCCAGAAAACTTCGCTCAGGACTATCTGAGTGAAGGGGGTGCAGGTTTCTCTGTCGCGCCACTATTCAGCCAGTCAGCTTGGTTTCGTTTTCATAACCGCGCTGAAGGCCCAGAAAACCTTTACTTAGTTGGAGCTGGCACTCACCCTGGCGCTGGATTGCCCGGGGTACTGTCATCTGCCAAGGTTCTTGACCGCTTAATACCTGAGCCTGACTTGCAAGCTCAGCCTCTCGCGGTTTAGGGGCATTGTGAACGCACCAAATCATTCACCGGCCCATCCCGCTATAAAGCCCTCGCGCGGCGCATCGCCATCGCTTGAGCTTCAAGCGCAAGTGGCATCGGCGAATTCAGTAGAGGTCCTCGCTAAACACGGAAAATCATTTCGCTTTGCAGGCCGTTTTCTTAGCCCAGAAGTACTGCAAGACTGTGCTCGGCTCTATCATTTTTGCCGGCTGTTAGATGATGTAGTAGATGAGACTGCCGATACGTTTGAAGCCTTAGTCGCGTTAAAAAAAGTGCGTCTCGATCTTAAACAGCAATTCAGTTCAGAGCCTGTGGTGCACGACTTTATTAAACTCGCACAGCAATACAGTTTCGATTCAGACGCTGTTCAAGAATTGCTTAATGGCTTAGCGTCCGACCTAACAAAGGTAGAATGCAGCAGCGAAACCCAACTAAAGCGTTACAGCTACCGAGTGGCCGGTGTAGTTGGCATTTTTATGTGCCGGATTATGGGCGTTAACGGCGCCCAAGCGCTGGCACATGGAATAGATTTAGGCATCGCAATGCAGATGACCAATATCGCTCGCGACGTAGTCGAAGATGCAGCAGCGGGCCGACGCTATCTCCCCGCGGATTGGGTGGAGCACTGCTCACCGCAGGAATTATTGTCACCAAATAGTCAGCAGGCGGCAGTAGTGCGCTGCGGCGTAAAGCGGCTGCTCTCGGAGGCAGACCTTTACTACTGCTCCGCATGGAAAGGATTGAAATATTTGCCGCTGCGAAATCGAATTGCCATCGCGGTTGCAGCCGAAGTGTACCGTGGCATAGGAGTCAAGCTGTCAAGGCGCAGCTGTAATATTTGGGGCGGCCGGGTTCGACTTGGATTCCTTCGAAAATCTGCGCTAGCAATAAAGGCGCTACTCAAACTCCTAATAATCGCCGCTCAAAAAGATGACGATACAGCTCATCCCATGAAGCTACACTCAGCATTGTTAGGCCTGCCCTTAGCCAATGCTTCTTCAAGCAAGGTCGGCAGCTGATGTTGAAACCTGACTACGACTTGATCATCATTGGCGCTGGCTGTGCTGGATTGTCCATGGCTCGAGAAATTGCTCGTCAATGTGACACTAAAAATAAACGGCGAGTTATGCTTCTTGAACCAAGAGAAAGCTACAGCAATGACCGCACTTGGTGCTTTTGGCAACGACAGCCTGAAATTGACCGAGCCTTGGTCAGCAAAAGCTGGAACGCCTGGCAGTTTGATACTAAAGACGATGTCGTCGTTCAGCGATCATCGACCGACTGGGCCTATCACTGCGTCCCTGCCGAAGCTTTTTATAAACAGGCTCTACAAGACATTGATCAGACCTCATCTATGACTCTGCTGCTGGGGCAAACGGTTGTCTCGGTAAACTCAAGTGCTCGCAGCATTGAGGTAGAGACCGGTGCTGGCTGCATCAGCGCAGCTCAGGTTATTGATACGCGTCCGCCCTCATCAGAGCGATCCAATGCCGCATCGCTCAAACAGGTTTTTTATGGTTTAGAACTGCGCTTAAACGAGCCTCATCAGCATACGGATATTGCCAAACTGATGAGCCATATGAGCAGCGATGCCGATGGCTTCAAATTTCATTATCTACTCCCATTAGCACAAGAGCGTGTTCTTCTTGAGGTAACTCGGTTTTCAAAATCCGCTTTAGCTCCGGCCAAACTAGCTGGCGAAGCTCACGCAGCCCTGCAAGCCTACTTTCCTAACGGTGTTGCCGAGATAATAAGGCACGAGCAAGGACTTATTCCCATGGGACTGCCACCTACACCTGCCACTGGCGACACTCGCTGGGTGCGCGCTGGCACCGGTGCGGGCGCCGTGCGTGCATCCAGCGGTTACGCCTTTCAACGCATCCAGCGCTGGGCGCGCACAGAGGCATCATCCTTTCTAAAACAGCAACCACTTGCCGGACAGGCTCCCATAACTGGAGTGCTTGGCTGGATGGACCGTGTCTTTCTTGAAACTCTGAGTAGGCAGCCCACCTTAGCACCAGATCTATTTATGGCTCTAGCTAGAGGCGTGCCCGCTGATAGATTGACGCGCTTTCTAACTGAGCAGCCACGCGCCTTAGATTTGGCTGCGGTGATCAGCGCATTGCCAGCCATGCCAGTCTTGAAAACACTTAAGCTGCGCCGCGCTTCAGCGCCTAAACTCGTAACTGGAAAAGCTTTTGAGTGAATTCACTTTAAACTTAAAGACATGGCACCAACGTATTTTTTTGCTTACGTCCGGCGCCATAATATTGGGCTACCTGGCCGGTCTACAGCTCAGTCAAAGCACACAGTTGCTGCTGCTTTTGACTGCCGTTGCCGTGACTGGACTGCCTCATGGCGCCCTTGACCCGCTAGTAGCAAGACGTGCCAAACTGTGGCAAAAAGGTTCGGGGTTACTAGCCTTCTCAATACTGTATTTATTGATAGCTGGCGCTGCATTTAGCCTTTGGATGTTTTTCCCCGACACCACTTTAGCGAGTTTAATAGCCCTGTCAGTGTGGCACTTTTCTGGTGATTGGCGCTCAGCACTGCCTCGCGTTCAATGCCTGGCCATGTCAGCTGCAGTCATCTGCGCTCCCGCGCTTTGGCACAGGACAGAGGTTAACGAAATTTTCAGCCACCTAACTTCCACAAATGCTCACTTATTCAGTTCATTCATGGTCTACTTGGCACCTTTATCGATACTGACAGTACTTATCGCGCTGGTAAGAAAGAAAAATAGTGACGTGAACCTGCTCATTGAATTCGCGATACTGATGCTCGCCGCAGCTGTACTCCCGCCCTTGATATTCTTTCTGGTGTATTTCTGCTTACTTCATAGCCCACGGCACTTACTAGAAGTTACTCAAGGCTTTACTCCAGCGGAAGTAACCAGCTACGGGGTTGTTTTTACAGCGATGTCCTTATGCCTTGCGGTTGCCACCTTTTTTTTATTGCCCGATACCGGCATAAGCGAACGTCTTACTCAGGTTCTCTTCATCGGCCTCCTCGTTCTAACAGTGCCACACATGCTCATTATTGAACATGCAAGTAAGCGGGACACTCTTCATTCTCAAAGGAGAACAACGTGAACGATATCCTGCAGCGAAAAACTGATCATATCGACTTGGTGCTAGATCAACGAGAGCAGACTGAAAGCCTTGCTAATGGCTTCGACGACGTAACCCTTGTGCACAATGCTCTGCCAGAAGCTGATTTTGCAAAACTTGACCTAAGCGTTGAGTTCCTTGGCCGTAAGCTGAAGCTACCTTTTTTAATTAGCTCGATGACAGGTGGGCCCAAGCGGGCAGAAGCCATCAATACTCACCTTGCAGAAGCAGCGCAGGAACTAGGGATAGCGCTAGGGGTCGGCTCTCAAAGAGTAGCGCTATTAGCTGAAGGTAGTCTTGGACTCACCAGTCAGATTCGAAACGTAGCACCAAATATCCCGCTTTACGCTAATCTCGGCGCCGCGCAACTGCGTGATGATTTCAGCATTGGTGACATTCATAGAGCCGTCGATATGATCGAGGCTGATGCGCTGATTGTTCACCTTAACTGCCTCCAAGAGATCCTTCAGAGCGACGGTGATACAGATTGGACTGGGTTATTGAAAGCAATTGAAACAGTAGCGTCTCAGCTTGGTGTTCCGGTGATTGTCAAAGAAGTAGGTATGGGCATCTCCGCGACGGTTGCTAAGCAACTTGTAGACGCCGGAGTTCAAGCCATCGATGTGGCTGGAACAGGAGGAACCAACTTCATTCAAGTGGAGACGGCTCGCAGCAAAGATCCCAATCACAAATACCTCGGTGAGCTTTTCAAGAACTGGGGCATTCCAACGCCGATAGCGATTCAGCAAATTAGAACCTCTTTACCCAACATACCAATCATAGCGTCCGGCGGTATACGCCACGGCCTAGACGCCGCCAAATCAATTCGTCTCGGTGCAAACGTGGTAGCTCAGGCTGGCCCCGTGCTGCGAGCGGCATGCCAATCCACAGATGCCGTGCTAGAACACTTCCAGCAATTAGAAATGTC
>JBLHVT010000109.1:0-9964 GCA_047628735.1 Glaciecola sp. | reverse complement strand
GAAAACTGCAGAGTGCCGGTACTAGCCGCAATTCAAGGTGGCGCCATCGGCGGAGGCGTAGATTTTATAACCGCCTGCGACATGCGTTATATGACACAAGATAGCTTTCTAACAATTTTTGAGATTAACATAGGCATGACCGCTGATGTAGGCACGTTTCCACGGCTGTGCAAACTAATCCCAGAAGGCGTTGTTAAAGAGCTAGCTTTCACCGGCCGTCGAATGCACGCCACAGAAGCTAAAAACCTTGGCTTGGTCAATCAAATTTTTGAAGATCATGAAGCGCTCATCGCTGGAGTGATGGATATCGCCAAACAAATCGCCAGCAAAGCACCACTGGCAATTTACGGCACCAAACGCATCATCAACTATGCTCGAGACCACAGCACTGCGGATGGACTAGACTACATTGGCATTTGGAACGCGAGCATGTTGCAACACGATGAGATTCAAGAAGCCATGCAAGCCGCAGGAGAAGAAAGAGTCGGCGATTTTGTTGATTTGCCTCCTATCAAGAGAAAGCTCGCGCCCTAACTTATTATAAGCCGGCGATGTAAAAGTCGAGGAAATTTTCCATAAGCGCTGCCCCAATCCAGGCCAGCGGTGGAATAAAAACATACAGTACAAATCGCGAAAAAATTGACAGATCCATAGGCCAAGTACGAACAGCTTGTATCGCACTTTTGCGTGCAAGCAAACCGTTCATTCGCATTAACGCATCTCCCGAAAGTAACGTAGGCGTAAGGTTAATCTGCGCAGTGATTTCTTCAAGATGTGTACTCTTCTTTCGGCGAATTCTTCGATGCACAGACCAACTTGGTAATATGACCGATACCGCTGCCGCCGGTGGACCAATAGCTAAAATCATGCCATAGCGCTGCCAACTAAACTCCTGATCAATGGCTTGTAAAGCTGAAAGTGCCAGTGAGCCCATTATCCAAAGAAACCCACCCAAGCTGATCCGGCCAAATCCGTTTAACTTATCTAAGTTATATAGGTCGATGGGCACCTGCTTTCCTAGCTTGTGATACTCGCATCCTTCCAACAACAAAAAGAAGAGGACAAGTACTACGCTTGTCCAAATAAAGACAGCGCCCGTCAAAATCGAAATACTTTCCATAAATCCTGCACTATCAATGTCAAAAGTCAGAGCAGACCAATCAATACTAAGCAGAGATAAAAATACTCCAAACAGAATTGTTAGAGGCCAGAAGCGACCCAGTTGATATCGCTCCAATTCAAGTGGGCTCGCGTCTGTCGACTTTAGCTGGCTTAGAAGTATTGTGTAAACATTTTGATTTAAGCGAGTCGCGGCTACCAAATACATGAAAAGATAAGGGGGCAACACGGAAACGACTATCGCAAACCCAAGCCGTCCTCGCTCAGTAGTCCACACATTGAGCTCAGGACCCGCGATCACTACCGCGCCGACAAAGTACATTAGGAACAGGACAGCAAAAACTCCAAAGCCTAATGGAAGGGATGGAAAGCGCAGTGTCGCAAGCAAATAACTGATAAATCGAATTGGTAAAGGGGTACGCATAAAATGACCATAATGAATTAAGGCGCAACTTCCAAACCAATCTGAATAACCATTAGACTTTTGCGACCAGCAAATTTACTCTTCAGGGACAAATAAGAATAAAAACACGGAAATACTCCTATGAAAAATGCCAATACGCGCCTGTTACTCAGTTCATCACTTGTTTTAAATACAGCCTAATGATGCCCCAAAAAGTATCATGCTCAACACGATCATCTTTAGACCTGATTGGATTTCTCGTCAGCACGTTGGTGAGCGCGTCATTCTAAAATCAGGGCATGAATGAGAAGGAGTTAATACTCCAATTGAACCATCTGTAAGAAGCGCAGCGTATAAAGTAGTTAATCAGTTAAAAGATCCTGCTTTGTTTGTCGGGGATATGCGGCCTACACGTTGTACGCCGTCGCTGGAGAGAGCGGCATCGCCCTAGCAAGAGTGGATTTCTAGAAACTAGAACCCGTAATTCAGAGCCCTATACCGTGAATATAATAATAAAAATCAAAGAGACTTTATATATGAAGCCCATAATTGGCATTCTAATTATTATTGCAATCAGCGCCGCTATTGCTTTTGCTGGCAATCAGGGCAGCTTCGCATTCAGCGGCCTGCCCTTGTTTACACTGTGCGCAAGTGTTGGGTTTATCTTACACTGGATAGCATTCATACCCGCATTCATCTATCAAACCGAGCACTACTTCGACCTAACTGGCTCAATCTCATATCTGGGAGCAATTATATTGGCAGTAGTCTTGCATCCAGGCATGGACATGCGAGGCCTAATTATTTCCGTAATGATTGCAGTTTGGGCCGCTCGCTTAGGCAGCTTCTTATTCATGCGAGTTAAAAAAGCTGGGCAAGACCGACGTTTCAATGAAATCAAAACCCGTTTCTTTCGTTTTATGTTCACATGGACTCTAGGCGGCGCTTGGGTGTTCATAACGATGGCCGCAGGTCTTGCAGCGATCACCTCCACAACTCAGCAAGTAGTTGGAATTCCGTTCTTTATTGGTACCGCGCTTTGGGTACTCGGCTTTGGTTTAGAGGTTGTTGCCGATAGCCAGAAAACAAGCTTCCGGCGACAACCTGAAAATGCAGAGAAGTTCATTACCACTGGCTTGTGGCAATACTCGCGCCATCCTAATTACTTCGGAGAAATACTTCTCTGGCTGGGCATCGCAGTAATGGCAGCACCGGTGTTAAGCGGCTGGCAGCTAGTAACTTTGATTTCACCCGTGTTCGTGTTCCTGCTGCTTACTAAAGTAAGTGGCATTCCTATGCTGGAAAAAAGCGGACTAGAGCGTTGGGGATCAGACCCCAAGTATCAGCGCTATATATCAATTACCTCCCCCTTATTTCCCCTGCCTAAAAAGTGATTTTAAATATAGGCTTTCAGCACTTAAACGTCGCTGCTAACTTCAGCGACGCCTAGTCTCTTCGCGTGTGTCCCATAGCACCTCTTGCATTGAGTTGTGCCGTCCCAGTGTTTGAATTAAGGTAGCAAGCAAAGCAACTGCTATCCCTTCGGAAACACTATGTCCTGGCAAAAAGAAATAGATGAACTTCGCAATCGAGAAAAGCTAGCTAAAAAAATGGGTGGGACCGAGCGAATCCAGCGGCAAAGAGACAATGGCCGCCTAACAGTGCGTGAGCGCATTGATAACCTTGCCGACCAAAATACCTTTCACGAAATTGGCGCTTTAGCAGGCAAAGCAGAGTATTCAGATGCCGGGGAACTAGATTCCTTTACACCTTCTAATTTCGTTCTTGGCACCGCTGACTTAAACGGTCGCCGAGTCGTTATCGGTGGTGATGATTTTACCGTTCGAGGTGGATCTGCAGACGCCAAGGTGGGAAACAAATCTGGCTATGCCGAACAATACGCATTGGAAATGCGAGTTCCTTTAATACGTCTTATCGATGGCAGTGGCGGCGGCGGCAGTGTTAAGACGTTGGAAATGGTTGGCCATTCTTACATACCAGAATTGCAAGGCTTCGAAACCACGATGAAGTTGCTAGGCCATGTGCCTGTAGTTTGCGCCTGCATGGGCTCGGTTGCCGGGTTGGGCGCCGTTAGAGTTACCATCTCACATTTTTCCCTGATGATAAAAAACACTAGCCAACTATTTGTTGCTGGTCCACCAGTCGTAGAGAGAGGGTTCGGCAAACCGGTGGAGAAGAACGAACTCGGCGGATCACAAATTCACGCCTATGGAAGTGGTGCTGTTGACAACGAAGTTGAAACCGAGCTCGATGCCTTTGCAGCGATTAAAAGCTTTCTATCTTATCTTCCACAAAACGTCTGGCAAGCACCGCCAATAATCCCCTGCAGTGACCCTACAGGGCGAAGAGAAGAATCTTTACTATCAGTAATTCCAAGAGATCGACGACAGGTATACCAAGTAAGGAAGGTCATTTCTGCAGTCGTCGACGATAAATCTTTCTTCGAACTTAATCCCGGTTATGGTAAATCGCTAGCAGTGGGACTTGCTAGGCTTAACGGTCATCCAATCGGGGTAATGGCAAATGACACAATGCATCTAGGCGGCGCTGTTAACGCCGCTGCAGCAGATAAAATGATGCGCTTTGTAGATCTTTGCGACACATTCCATTTGCCAGTTGTAAACCTTGTCGATAATCCCGGCTTCTTGATTGGCGTACAAGCAGAACAAGAGGGCACCGTCAGATTAGGCAGCCGCGCATTGATGGCCTGCCTACAAGCCTGTGTGCCTTGGGTTTCAGTGATCATCAGACGCTGCTACGGCGTCGCTGGTGCCGGTCATGGCAACTCTGATCGCCTTAACCTTCGTTATGCTTGGCCATCAGCGGACTGGGGCTCGCTGCCAATTGAGGGTGGTGTGCAAGCCGCCTATCGCAGAGAAATTGAAGCCTCAGAAGACCCTGATGCGCGGCGCCGAGAAATAGAAGCTGATCTAGAGCAATATCGCTCTCCGCTACGAACTGCGGAAGCATTTGGCATCGAAGAAATAATTGATCCTCGCGACACCCGTGCGATTCTTTGTGACTGGGTTGCTTTAGCGTATGAAATCATTCCTACTCAACTAGGCCCTAAATCACGAACCGCAAGACCGTAAGGCAACAATCCTTCAAAACGTGATCAGAAAAACGCCAAACAAAAACGCAAGGAGAGTCCAATGAAAGCCGTTCGAGTACATTCCCAAGGTGGACCAGACGCGCTTGTTTTTGAAGAAATTGCCGCCCCCACGCTGTCAGCAACTGAGGTGCTCGTAAAAATAGAAGCCGTCGGCGTCAATTTTATAGACACCTACCAACGCTCAGGCCTTTATCAAATCCCGCTTCCCTCAACCCTAGGCTTAGAGGGAGCAGGCATAGTCGACTCAGTCGGCAAAGATGTCACTGGCTTTAAAAAAGGGGACCGTGTCGCGTATACCAATGTACCTGGAGCCTATGCAGAATTCGCTGCCGTGCCTGAAGACAAATTGGTCAACTTACCTGCTACCGTCTCTTTTGATGAAGGGGCAGCTATTTTATTGCAAGGGTGCACCGCACACTTTCTCTGTCATAGCACTTATGCGGTCAAGCCCGGCGATGTCTGCCTAGTTCATGCCGCCGCCGGCGGTGTGGGACTGCTGTTAACGCAGATGATAAAAATGCTCGGCGCAACTGTTATTGCGACCGTGTCTACACAAGCGAAAGCAGCCTTGGCAAAAGCCGCCGGTGCCGACCATACAATCCTTTACACGGAAACCGATTTTGAGGCGGCAGTGAAAATCTTAACCGGCGGCAAAGGAGTCAACGTAGCTTTCGACTCTGTTGGAAAAACTACATTTGAAAAAAGTATTAATTGTCTTAAGCCGCTAGGCACTATGGTTTTGTACGGCAATGCTAGCGGCCCTGTAACCGAGTTCAACCCCAGCAGTCTTGGCCGTAAAGGGTCGCTATTCTTGACTCGCCCCACTATTTTTGATTATCTCGCAGATCGCGACACCTTGAATTGGCGAAGCGCAGATTTGTTTCGCTGGTTAGCACAAGGTAAGCTTAAGCTTCGATTAGAGCATTGTTACCCGCTCATGGATGCAAGTATTGCTCATGCCGCTTTAGAAGGCAGGGTCACTACTGGTAAAATAATTCTTAATCCTTAGCTCTGGGTTCTTAATACGGTTAATTTAGCGGCTATGCAGACACAAAGAACACAACAAATAAATAGAACATAAAACTCTCAATTGCTAATTCAGGATACTATTATGCTCAAAGCTAGATCTCTAATTTCCACATTACTTAATTTGAGTCTACTCATTGGTTTGACTGCAACTGCCAGTGCTCAATCGGTTAATCTCGGCCGGGGTGAACTGCCCTTAACTGTGCCTCAAAATTACAACGCACAAACCCCTACTCCGTTGATTGTTTTATTGCATGGCTACACTTCAAGCGGCCCACAGCAAGACTCTTATATGGGGTTCAGTAAGTTAGCTGATAAATATGGTTATCTGTTTATCGCGCCCGATGGCGATAAAGAACCAGGTGGTGACGAAAATCGCTTCTGGAATGCCTCTCCTGCTTGCTGTGATTTTTTTAGCACTGAGGTTGACGACTCAGGCTATGTGTTGAACATTATTAACAGCATCAAGGCTGACTTTAATGTTGATTCAAATCGAATTTATTTAATCGGGCATTCCAACGGTGGATTCCTATCCTATAGAGCGGCCTATGATCATTCCGATACCATTGCCGCAATAGCGAGCTTGGCCGGCGCCAGCCATATTGATGAAAAATCGGCTCCCGCTAATCCAGTCCATATTCTTCAAATCCATGGCACTGCAGATGGCACCATTGCTTATGAAGGCTTCCAGATTCAAGGCAACAAATACCCAAGCGCGTTGGATTCCGTTACCACGTGGGCTGCCTATAACGGCTGCAGCACTGAGGGGGACGCGCGTGAGCTTCGCGATTTAGATGCTGTCATCGAAGGCCATGAGTCTAGCGTTTTGTCGTTTAAAAAAGGCTGCCGGGTCGGCGGTTCCTCCGAACTTTGGACTATTGCTGAAGGCTCACACGTGCCGCCACTCTCATCGACCTTCAGTGAGCAAGTCGTAGAATGGCTATACGCACATCCTAAGACTAGTGCCAGCTTCTCTGACTAAGTTCTGCAGTTTGGCTCTGCGATTGAGCCAACCGAGTAAGCATAATGACTACTTACTCGGTTGGCTTTTATTTGCCTCATTTACACTTCTAGCGGCCAGCTCAAGCGCTCAAGACACTTCCTTGTTCACCCAAATTGCCAGTCCAATTGCTAGCCCTCAGGGGCGCTCAGCCACACAGGTCCTAGGCAGCTATGACCAGCGCGCTGGCTATGTAAATGGGCAATGGATAGAGATCCTCTACGGCCGTCCCATAAAGCGAGAACGAAACCTCTTTGATCTGCCAGATTGGCGCGAAGCCATATTAGACGGAGCCCCGGTATGGAGAGCGGGCGCCAATGTCTCTACCCGACTTCGCACTCAAGTCGAGCTGGTTTTTGGTGATACTACTGTGCCTCCAGGTGAATACTCCGTGTTTATCGATTTCGGTGAATCAGCTGCAGAACCAACTTGGACATTCATACTCTCAAGTTGGCCGGTGCAGCTAGACTATGACTATGAGAATAAATCAGCACTTTGGGGGGCATATGAGTACACTCGAGAGAAAGATGTAGCTCGTTCTCCAATGACCGTAGGCACTAATGATATTTCTTTTGACCAGTTGTCATGGCAGTTTGCAAACGTCAAACAAGGCAAAGGAAGTCTAGTGTTAATCTGGGATCAAATTAGAGCAACTGTAGAATTCATCTACTAATTCAATTAATGAAAAAATCTGATTTCGCGAAACTTTTCACTCGGTAGGATACGAACGTCATGAAAGCCACAAAAATACTAAATGCGCCAGTAAGACAAGCTAGCCAAATTCTTTTTAGTACAGCCCTGCTGATTAGCGCGGGATTTTCACAGGCGCAATCAACTGCACAGAGTGAGTGGATTCAGCTTTTTAACGGTGACAATTTAGACAACTGGAAAATCAAATTTACCGGCTTTGAGTTAGGCGAAAATTATCGCGATACATTTAAAGTTGTTAATGGACTGCTTACTGTCTCCTATGACAAGTGGCCAGACTTCAACAATGAATTTGGTCACATGTTCTATGACCAATCTTTCTCACACTATGAGCTAAGAATTGAATACCGCTTTATAGGCGAACAAGTAACAAACGGACCAGGCTGGGCCTTTAGAAACAATGGTATGATGCTCCATAGTCAGTCACCAGAGTCGATGACTATTGACCAAGAATTTCCAGCCTCCATAGAGGCTCAAATGCTAGGGGGTAATGGAGAAGACCCACGCCCGACAGGTAATGTTTGCACGCCGGGAACGCATATGGTGATGGATGGAGAATTAGTCACTCGCCATTGCACAAATTCTAATTCCAAAACTTTTCATGGAGATCAGTGGGTGACTATGGAGATGATTGTTCGCGGAAGCGACAGTATTAGGCAAATAGTCAACGGTGTAACCGTAATGGAATATCAAGATATCCAATTAGACGACACCGACCCAGATGCACAAACATTGATCCAAAACGGCGCCACTATTGAGTTAGACGAAGGATACATATCCATACAGGCCGAGAGCCACCCTATTCAATTTCGAAAAATTGAGCTAAGGATTCTAGATTACAACGGTTAAAATAAACCACCGCTATTTGCGGCGGTTTGCGGCAGATCGGTACGTATTCCTAGATGTTAAAAAAAGCGGGAAGAAAAAGAAGGCGTAATGCAAGTTAACAAGCTCCGCCTACCAAGGAATTGGCTTTCCATCCCAGTCCAGGAATTGAATGCTTTTGTCGCTGACCTCATTTCCTACCAAACCGACTAGACGTTCAGCAACAAATTCTGGCGTAAATAACTTGTCTTCACTGACAAATTTTTGAAAAGGCTTGGACAGAGGAGTATCTGTCGTCCCAGGATGAAAGACTAAAAAACGTACTCCTTTGGCTATCCGCCCATACTCAATAGCTGAATTTTTCAACAGCATGTTTAATGCAGCTTTTGACGCGCGATAAGAGTACCAGCCACCGCGTTGGTTATCTTCGATGCTGCCAATTCTTGCGCTAAACGCCGTTACCACGCAGTCTCGATTACCCGCCAAAACAGGCTTTAAGTGTTTAATCCAAAGCATAGGGATCACGGCATTAACCGCAAACACTCCATGTAAGTTGTCCGCGCTGATATCGTCCAAACGTTTTTCCGGGGCAATATCAGCGTTGTGAAGAATCCCATTACAGATAAACACGTGACTGACCTGCCCTTTGAGAATTTTTAATTGTTCGCAAATTTCTCGTATCGATTCGTCAGAGTAGTCACTTTGCACAAGACTCACGTTGCTATTAAAATCCGCGCTTTCTAAAGAATCAATCTGGCGACTGATCGCGACAACATCAGTTGAACTACTGCTTGCAGACAAGCGCTTAATAAGGGCTATCGCAATTTTACTGCTCGCCCCTATTACAATTGCGGTGTTATCGGAGTGATTTTCGGTTTGAGAATAATCAGCCATTAGCGTCTACAACTCGCACTGTGAAGAAGGGCTTTTCGCGCAGGGTTCACAGCGCTTTTTGCCTGTCAAAAACCATGAAATCGAATAACGATTATTGGCGAAAACCATATACGCGATATCCGCAAACCATCGAATAACCGGCCAGCGCAGCATCGCCAACCAAGGTTTTCGTCCTACCGCTCGCCATGCCTGATGGGTAACATCAAGACCAAATATCATAGTCCCATCGTCATAAAGCCCATGCAGGACCCTATCCGCTTCGACAGGATCCACTGTCGGAAATCTAGTCGAGAAATCTTCATCGTGTATGTCCACCAAAGACAAGTTGCCTTTTGTATCTAACTCTCTCAGCATGTCCATCTCAGTCGCGCACAGTGGGCAATAGCTGTCATAAAATAGTGTAAGTTTCATTGTAATCCTTTTAAAGCTAGGGTTTTGATCAAGGCTTCTTTTACAGGGTTGTTAGCTAGCATTTCTAGATAGTAAACAACATCCCGAGATGAAGCCCTACGACACAAAATGTAAGCCAAATTCGCAGCTTCAAATAGCCACGATAAACTTTTTTATAGAGTAACTCGATAACGGCGTACTCGGCGGCCAGAACCGTCAAGTAACCAAGAATAAGCAATCCCAAAGACAGCCGGAAGTGTCCCTCATAACTGAGCAGCGATATCCATGCTGTCAAAGACACGAGGTTTGATACGATGAGCAGCGCTGCCGCTTTCTTGGTAAATGTAGCGCTAAGTAAGCTTCCCCATATAGCACCGCATAAAAAGCTCAGAATCACCGCGCTATAGAAAACAAAGGTTTGCTTTGGCTCAAATGGCAGCTCAACACCAAATATTAATGTAACATT
>JBLHVT010000108.1:0-10081 GCA_047628735.1 Glaciecola sp. | reverse complement strand
TGCCACGCAGTGGCTTTGGTTCTACAATAATGAACGGCCGAACAAGGCAAATGGTGGCTTGCCACCGAAAAAATGCTGACGGCAGCATGACTTCTACTTTAGCGGTTAGTTAAAAAGGGGATGATTAGCGCTCCTTCCGTTAGTATTCCCTATCAAATTCATCTGGATAACCAATAAATGCGAATTCTTGTCTGTGGTAGTGCCGGGTATATCGGGTCTCATCTGGTCAAATATGCTTTAGCACAAGGGCATCAAATTGTCGGTATAGATAATTTAAGCACTGGCCATGAATATGCTGTTGGTCCTATAGAGTATCATCAGGCAGATATTGGAGATGAGGCCTGGTTGTCATCTTTTTTATCGACTCATCAATTTGATCTAATCGTTCACTTTTGTGCTTTCTCTCTTGTTGGCGAGTCGGTTGAGCAGCCAGAAAAATATTTTCATAACAATGTTTGTAATACATTAACTCTGCTAAAGGTTATGCGTGCCACTGGGCATAATCGTTTGGTGTTTTCATCTACCGCTGCTATTTATGGGGAGCCTGAAACAAACGTTATTTCAGAGTCTCATCCAAAACAACCGATTAACCCTTATGGTCGTAGTAAGTGGATGGTAGAACAAATATTACAGGACTTCGCTAAAGCCTATGGGCTGAATTCAGTATGCTTACGCTATTTTAATGCCGCTGGGGCAGATCCATCCGAGGCCATTGGTGAAAAACATAACCCAGAAACACATTTAATTCCTAACATCCTTAAATCTATCGCTTCGGGAGGCTCATTAACCTTAAAATTATTTGGTATTGATTATCCAACGCCAGATGGCTCATGTGTAAGGGACTATATACATGTGAATGATCTTGCTTCTGCTCATTTATTGGCGGGGGAATATTTGTTGGCTCATGATGCGGAAGGAAGTTCTGCCGGGGCCCATGCTTTTAACCTCGGAGTGGGTAAAGGCTTTAGTGTGTTGGAGGTTATTGATGCGGCCAGTAAAGTGACCGGGCAAAAAATTGATTACGAACTTTGTGAACGTCGACTAGGTGACCCAGCTGTGTTAGTCGCCGACCCTTCAAAAGCTATTGCCACACTGGGATGGGAACCAGTCTATACAGATATAGAGGCTATTATAGAAACGGCTTGGCAATGGCATAAAGGCGGCGAGCAATTTAAGAGTTATGATAAATAAAATTTCAACCATTTGAGAAATAACCAGATCGTAATAACCATGTCGAATGTGTTTATTGCTGGGCAAAATGGAATGGTCGGGGATGCCATCAAACAACAACTTTCTTTAAACACTGGGTTAAACCTTATTCATCGTAGGGATAGGTACTGACAAGTTAAACCTCAATCTGCCAGTTTTCAGCGTAAGACTCAACCAAAATGTACAAGCGCCATCGATTCCCTCCTGAAATCATCCAATACGCTGTTTGGCTTTACCATCGATTCAATCTGAGTCATCGTGATATTGAAGATTTACTGTCACATCGTGGCATCGAGGTGAGCTACGAAGCAATTCGATTGTGGTGCAACAAGTTCGGGCCGAAGTACGCCCAGCGATTGCGAAGAAAGCATCAAGGATATGGCGATACGTTCTTCATTGATGAGGTGTTCGTGAAGATTCAAGGAGCACGCCATTACTTGTGGAGAGCCGTAGATCAAGACGGTGAAGTGATTGACGTGTTCTTGCAGAAGAGGCGAGATGGAAAGGCCGCAAAGCGATTCTTTAAGCGACTATTGAAGAAACATCAGGGTGAACCTCGGAAGATCGTGACGGACAAATTGAGAAGTTACGGAGTGGCTCACAGGGAACTTATCCCAGAAACGATTCACGATACATCGCAGTACGCCAACAATCGATGTGAGTTATCACACGAACCTACGCGGGTGAGAGAGCGGGGTATGCGTAAGTTTAAATCAATGCAGCAGGCACAGCGTTTCTTGGGTGCGCATGCTGCCGTGTACAATTTATTCAATCTGGGACGGCATTTGGTGTCAGCTGAGAACTATCGCTTTTTCAGGCAGCGTGCCTTTGCGTCTTGGGAAAAGGCAGTGGCGATATAGAGCGCTAATTCACCTGTTTTTATCGGCTTAGATCGTTAACTTGTCAATACCCACGCTACTCAACCCCACCCGATGACCCGTCGCCTGCCCATACATCATGAGCCCCATGACTTGGCGTCAGGTGCGTCGAGTCGTCGGGTTGCGAGGGGAAGTTTTCTGTGGACTATGCCTGGGCCAACGGACTCCAAAAACTCATAGTCCGTCGCTCAAAATCATAACTCGATGAAATCTAAAGAAAAATGGTGGGCCCACCAGGACTCGAACCTGGGACAAACGGATTATGAGTCCGTTAGTCTCGCCAACCCCTCTAAATTCCTGCTTGTGGCAAGCAGCTGACCTTCGTACATCTGCAATTCTGGTGAGAATCTAATCTCCTCTCGTCAGTTAAGAGTAAGTTGTTGATGTTGTATATAGCTGATTCAACTTGGTATTCACTTTTTTTTTCATTCTAACCCTAGATTGTGTCCATGAAGGCCCGCAATTCTCATCCACATATATAGGTCGTTTCGCTCAGCTTGGTTGACAGGTTCTCTATGTGTAAATTTGACACTTATAGCCTGTCTAGCATCGGGTTTTGGAATCAGACTTTGAGAAAAGAATCTCGGGTTTTGGGCAAATAGGTGCGCTAAACTGCTAAAAGATGTTTCAAGAAGCTGTCTGATTAAACGAATTAAAAGTTCAAGTTAGTACTGGACTTAGCTTTTTATATTCAATACTCCATTTCCACGAGGTATTACTTGCATGGGCGATTTAGTACAAAATAAAAATAATTTCGTAGCGGCAATGACCGAATCTGAATTAGAACAAGGAGAAATAAATCATCGTAGTATCGAAAAATGCCGGAAGCTAATTATGGCGACGGGGCTAACGAAAAGTAGCGCTGAATTGCGAGGAGTATGTTCTAGCGATATAAGCTCTCATTCCCAAGTTCTGAAACTAGCTTTAGAAGCTACGGAACACTATGAGAATGTAATTGATTTATTAGGTGGATGCGTAGCGCGAATATACGATATTTATCAAGAGTTCGAGCACATGGATCCAATGCTATTAAATAATAGAGAAATAGAAGCGATCCAAGACATCATAGAGAGCAGAGAACATTTAGTTTAAATAAGCTTGTTCAATAGTATATCTCACAAACACAAAATGTTCGGGCTTTACAAACTACCTGTGCGACCATAAGGATTGATGGCCGCACCGGTAAAATTTGTATAAGCGATGCTTAGTTATCTATCAGATTTTACTAATAAGTAATTGCACTCTGTGTAATTTAGGCCAAATTCGCACCATTGTTGCTCGTAGGCGATGAGAAAGAGCGTGACTTTTCAAACTCTCGTGCTCTCTTCATTCTGTTACTAATCTCGCCAATGTACTTGTGGCTATTTAGTACAATTTGCCATCTGGTTGTGTAGCTTACTTGGATTCTTTCGTGACTAGTCGCCCCAGCCATCAACATAGGAGGGCCGTCATATAATGTTGTTGGGTTGGCCATATTTAAAAAACGTTCCATAATTTTATTTCTGCTATCTCTCATTAGCAGAACATATTTCTTTTTAGACATAAAAATGTCTTTAATTAAATGTGCCCATATTCGGGCCTGCAATAGCGGCGTTTTTAGCGAAGGGCTTATCCATAACCCATTTATTTCCATCATGTCGTAATCATCAGTTACAGATAGGTCTGTGTTCTTCCAATTATCACTTGGTACAAACATAAGGCTGCGAAAATTGGGTTGAGTAACAACCATGTATGTGGCTACCAGTTTATTTTGTGAGAAAGCTCCTACAACTTTATTTCTATTCGCGTAATCTAGCGGAAGTCGAACCCCTGAATATCTCTCTACTATATTAAGTACATTTTCGATACCGTCTTTGTCAGTAATAGTTCTAAATTCTAACTTTCGCATAATGTTATCCTTTGTTTAGTTCGCTTATATTGATTGTTGTCAAATAGGGTTGCCGATTCTTCCTTTGCTTATCGAAACACGATCAGTCTGTGCTGTATCTTTTGTGGCCCGATGTGTTCAGTGTAAAACACAGATTAGCGAAATTAATAGTATTGTTTTCACTATTTATGCATTAAAAGTTTTGATTTGATCAAATAGCAGTTAACGCGGCACTTTTAAATGATCCTTCAATTACTTCTCCAACAGAATTGGTGGCCTTTAAGCAAGGCCATAATTTGCGCTTTAAGAATTACTCGTTAGGTTTGGGGTGTCAGGATGACTATGGTTCGCGCGAGTTGTCTGAGTAATTTGAGTTAGGTCACTGGAAACCGTTTTAGCTTTTTGGCTGGTACAGAAAAATAGACAGCGCTGGTCAAGGTGTTTGCAGTCAAAAGGTTAAAGAAAAGGGAGTTGGGGCCGTCTATAGTTGTGCTATATTGTAAGAATAGTCGTAGTACAGCCAGTTCTTACATGAAGTTCGTGGCATAAATTTTATTTTCCGAAGCTTAGGCTCGGACGAAACATGAAAGCGCTAGGATTTGGTGGCCGGTATTAGAATAAAAAGTGATAGTTATGCGGAATACTGTCGTGTTCACGCAAAAGAGTTTAAAGATGTTTTACGCGATGAAGCCGGGCTATCACTGGTAAGTTGGCAAGGTAGAACTGCGGCTGCTCTGCTTGTGCTGGCATCGATGATCACATTTTATGATGCAAATGTATTAAGAGACAACTCTTTAGCAAGCTACACCATCTTTACTTACTCTATTCCGATTGCGATTATAATTTTTTATCCAGTTGTTTCCTTCTTTGCTTCAACTATAACAAAGCACGCCCCTAGGATTCTTGATTTACTTGGATTGGCCGGGCTGCTTGGGTTTTGTTTTAACGTTTATTTCGTTACCACAGGGGCCAATTCTCAATCGCAACTGGAAGAGGTTTCTTTCGTTCTGCAGGGGCAGATCGCTTTTGTATTGGCTTTGTCAATGGCTTTCGCTTTTCATGCTTCGTTTTACATTACCCTCGCGAAGAATTTGTTATTTACAATCATTGCTGGGCTGGCGCTTTTCTACATTAGTAGAGATTTTGCTGCCGATAACCTGATTTCAATAGTAGAAGGGCTTTTTTTGGGCACCATCATCGGTTGGGTTTTTTACGATGCTATGCGAACCCGGTTCTATTTAAAATCTACAGATGCAGATACTCGCCAGCATTTATACAACCAACTTTCAAAGCTTGTCTATCCGCATCAGCTTGAGCGGATAAAGCTGGGTGATCAGTTAGAGAATACGATGCCTTTGAAAGAGGGCAAGGCCATTATCAATGTGTTCGATGTGCAAAAATCCAGTGCTATCCGTCATGAGAATACCCAAGACTTTTTCATGGGCGTGTTTCAGGCTTTCTTACAAATTTGTATGAAAGGCTATGAGCATAACCCACTGCGCTCGCGGGCGTTTCGATTGAAGGAGACGGGAGATGGTTTTATCAGTGCGGTCGGTTACCCCTTTCTTCCAGTAGACTCTAGATCTCTAGCAGACAGTGCCGTGGCAACAGCCTTATTGATGTTTGAAGCTTTTAACGTTGAAGTTAGAAAGTTCAATTACTCTAGGCCCATTAAAGCGGCGATGGGGCTTGCCTATAACTCGGTTCAAGGCACATTCCAAAGTGGCGGTATTCGCTCTTATGATCTGTTTGGTGATGCTCTAATTCAGGCTTCAAAGTACGAAGAATTAAGAAAGCAGCCAGCGCTTTGGAAAATATTCACAAGCCATGCGGCAAGTCTTGGACTTGAGGATTTTAACATCTTAATTGTTCAGGAAGTGGTCTATAACTCTTTAAGCCCGTCGTATCGAGACGTATTTGTTGAGATAGCCTTGGATGGCCCAGAGCTTTTAAAAACCAATTTTGAGATGATGTATGACAATGGTGCCAAGTTCATTTATTTCCATGTACTAGAATGATTGAATTTTCACTCGTCTTCGGCTTTCAGCAAAAGGCTGGGCCAGCCTTCTTCATCAACAGTTGCTATAATTAGAATCGGGCGACAGCAAACCTGACAGTCTTCTATATATTCTTGATGGTCTAGAGAGCAATCTATGATTAGCTGAATCTCTTCGCCGCAGTATGGGCATGAAGCGCCTATTTGTTCTTGTAGCATCATCGGTAAAAATACTCCGTTTTCAGTGCTGCGTTAGCAAAGTAAGCTTGCAGGTTATCTATCACCAGCTGGCCCATGGCTTTTCGAGTTTGGTCTGTGGCGCTTCCTATGTGTGGCAGCAGCACCAAATTAGATTGAGCCAGCAAAGCGTCAGGAACCATCGGCTCATTTTCGTATACGTCCAAGCCTGCGCCAGCAATTTGGCCTTCAGACAATGCCTGGGCAAGCGCTATTTCGTCAACGCTTGAACCCCTTCCAACGTTGATGAAATAGCCGTTGGGTCCTAGTTTTCGCAAAACCTTTTCATTGATCAGGTGTTTGGTTTCAGCTCCCCCTGGCAGCATGCATAGCAATATGTCACAGCTGCTGGCTAACTCTTCTACGCTGCTTATGTAGCTATAGGTTACATCTTGCCTGCGCCGGTTGTGATAGGCGATTTTCAGCCCAAAGGGCAGGGCGCGCTCGGCAATGGCCTTGCCAATTCGGCCGAGGCCGAGAATCCCTAATGTTTTACCCTGTAAACTCTGACCAAACTCGAAAGGTCCGCTGCTTTGCCATGATTTACTGCGCACGTAAGCATCGGCATTGACTATGTTTCTCGTAATACCAAGAATCAGTGCAATCGCAATGTCGGCGACCGCGTCGTTCAATACATCAGGGGTGTTGCTTACTTTCACATTCATGTTGGCCGCGTGCTGGAAATCAATACCATCTACGCCAACGCCAAAGCACGCAATAAACTTAAGTGAATTCAAACTATAGACGGCCGGATCACAGGCCCATGACGCGCTCGCCACAGCGCAGCAGCGGCCTTCTAAGGATTGCACCAGTGCTAGTTTCTGGTCTTTGTTGAGAGTCCAGAGATGATGAGTGTTGTAAAGTTCATCAAGCTTGGCGACTGTTTCCGGATGAAAATGGTTCGCTACTATAAGATTTGGCGAGTCGCTCATGGTTTATTTGTTTCAGTTATTGGTTTCAGAAGTAGGATGAAATCAGTATTAGGCTGAAAGATGGCTTGTTTGTAGGCTTTAAGTGTAGATGGGACAAGCCTTATGAAGCAAGGTTAACGTCACTAGAATGTATAATCTCAGTTGCCATCGCTGCCTATTTTACGTAAATTGATGTCCCTGTGTACCCCCTTAATGAGCCTTTTTTAGTCTATGAACTCTCAAGCATCTGCATTTAAATTACTGCCTTCAGTCGATAAACTTCTTCAGAAAAAATCGCTGACCGGTGTGATTGAAGCATTGGGCCACGATGTTGTTAAATTAAAAGTAAGATCGGCAATTGAACGACTGCGAACTGCCATCGCAGCTAACGATATTGATCTAATAGCGGGTTTAGCCTCGTCTGACTTCGTCGATTCCCTGTGCGTGAAAATTGTTGAGGATCTCAATCAAGAATCTGCGTCTACGTTGGTGGCAGTTTTTAACTTAACTGGCACGGTTATACACACCAATTTAGGCAGAGCTAGAATGCCCGAGGAAGCGGTGAAGGCTATGGCCATCGCTGCATCACAGTCAACTAATCTTGAGTTTGACTTGGAAACAGGTAAGCGCGGTGATCGCGACAGCCACTTAGAAAAATGCCTTTGCGAGATGACCGGTGCCGAGGCCGCGACAGTGGTAAATAATAATGCCGCTGCCGTGGTTTTAGTGCTCAACAGTTTGGCTTTGCAAAAAGAGGTATTGATTTCACGAGGTGAGCTTGTAGAAATCGGTGGCGCCTTTCGTATTCCTGAGGTGATGAAAAGTGCTAATTGCATTTTAAAAGAAGTGGGCACTACCAACCGCACTCATCTGCGCGATTTTGCAGACGCAATCGATGAATCGACCGGTTTAATGATGAAAGTGCACACTAGTAATTATGAAATTCGTGGATTCACTAAGTCTGTTAGTGAGGCGCAGTTAAGTGAACTGTCTAGCCAAACTAAGGTGCCGTTCGTGTCTGACTTGGGTAGTGGCACGCTGGTGGATTTACGTCAGTATGGATTGCCTTATGAACCTACGGTGAAAGATACCGTGGACACAGGAGCTGACCTGGTGCTGTTCAGTGGCGACAAGCTATTAGGAGGGCCTCAGGCGGGTATTATCGTTGGCAAAAAACAGCTGATTGATAAAATTAAGCGCAATCCACTTAAGCGCGCCCTGCGAATTGACAAAGTGACCTTGGCGGGTTTAGTTGAGGTCATCAATCTTTATAAAGATCCGAGGCGTTTGAGTAAGCGTCTACCAATTCTTAAGGATCTAACGCGGCCATTGGCCGATATTAATGCGCTTGCCCAGCGTGTGCTGCCGCGCATGGCCTCGGTGCTTGAAGGTCAGGCAACAGTGAGTGTTCAAGAATGTAAGAGTCAAATTGGTAGCGGTGCATTGCCGCTTGATTTGTTGGACAGCAGAGCGATTGTCATCAAATGCGCTGCTGATAAAACGGGCAAGGATGCTTATCTCACCTCATTGAGCCTGCGCTTTAGAAGACTGCCTAAGCCGGTGGTTGGTCGCATTCATGATGGTGCTTTAATTTTCGATTTGCGCTGCCTCTATGATGAAGAAGAGTTTTTAAATCAGCTTGAGCTAATCAAAACTGGCTAACTTACAATTTTACCTTTGTTGGCCAAACCCCATCTAAAAAACAAAAGCGATGCTATTGATGCACTCAACATCAGCAGTAAAAGTGGATACACGGTGCCGTTGTAAATCACCGCTACAAATTGCGCTGCCACTGCAGAAAACCCCATTTGCAAAAAGCCGGTGAGCCCAGAGGCGCTGCCGGCGAGTTTGGGGAACTCATTGATAGCGGCGGCTTGGGCGTTTGGCAAAGTAATTCCGTTGCCGAATGTAGCTAACGCTATTGGTAAGAATAGAGCTAAAGGCTGATTAAAACCTAGCAGCTGCAGAAGCAACGCAAGACAAATTCCTGTGACGCCTATGCCAGCACCCAATGCAATTAAACGATCTAGTCCTAAGGATTTGTTGAAGTGTCGGGCAACGTAGTTGCCGGTCATAAATCCAGCAGGGATTATGATGAAGTAGTAGCCATACTCGGTAGCTGGCCTTTTAAGTACCGAGACCATTATTTCCGGTGCAGCGGCGATAAAACTAAAAAACACCACTGAGACGAAGGTTACGCAAAAAGCGTAGCCGCAAAAAATCCTCGACTTAAATAAGCTGAAATAAGTCAAAATCATTGCCTGCACGCCTTCAAAGGGAACTGGCTCTTCCAGAGTTTCGGGTAATTGATAGCTAAGAAACACAAGAATAAAGACACACATTATCGCTGTAACGACAAACACCGAATGAAAACCAAAGCGAGCGATCAGTTCGCCGCCTAGTGCGGGCGACAGCATTGGCAGAACAACCATGACCATGACAAGCGTTGCAATTACCCTTGCTGCTTCTTCCGCGCCATAAACGTCACGTACAATAGCTCGGGCAAGGACCAGACCAACTGCGCCGCCGAATGCTTGAATAAACCTTCCTACAATTAGCCACTCGATTGAATTGGCTAGCCAGCAAGCAATTGAACCCACAATCGTGATGCACAGTCCGATTAGCATAATGGGTTTGCGACCATATTTGTCTGACATTGGTCCGAAAAAAAGTGTGCCGATAGCAATAGCAAGCATTGAAAGGCTGAGGGTGAGCTGTGCCACCTCGGCGCTAACGGTATAGGTTGATCTGATGATAGGAAGAGCCGGCAGCAGAATCTGCATCGACGAGGGGCCAAGGGCCGATACCGCGGCAAGAAGAATAATTAGTGATTTGGACAAATGATTTAGCTTTAACACTTTAAGTTCCAGTACTACTGCAGAGATTCCTGTAAACAGGGTGTTTTAATGTGTTGAAGCGTTGAGCCAGATTCAATTTTATTGATTTTACTCTATTCGCTTAGGTCTATCGTTTAGGTCTATCG
>JBLHVT010000107.1:0-10113 GCA_047628735.1 Glaciecola sp. | reverse complement strand
ACCTGCACCAAAGAAGCGATACCAGTCACCGCCAAACACAATGCAACCAACATGAGCAAGGGCAGCTAAAGCGCAACAAAGCGCTGCAGCGAGGAGATACTTATTACTAGCAGAATTCATCTTTCTTTCCTGAATGCCTAACGCCTACAGTTTCGGACGCGTGTAATAGGGGACAGACCACGTTTTATAAGTTTGGAGGGCTCTATTGGTCAAAGACGAATAGATATTTAAACGTGGTCTGTCCCCTAAGATACACGCCTTTTCCCGCGGCGGCGATGGCAAGGCCGCCCCTGCGCCGGTGCTGCGTGAGTATGTGATCGGCCAGGCCATGCACGCACGGCATGTTCCAACCAGCCGAGCACTGGCGGCAGTGGCATCCGGCGAGCAGGTTATTCGCGATGAAGTCGTCCCCGGTGCGGTGCTGGCCCGAGTGGCGTCCAGCCATATTCGGGTTGGCACATTTCAATATTTCGCTAACCGGGGCGAAGTAGATAAGGTGAAACAGTTAGCAAACTATGCCATTGCTCAGCACTACCCGAAATTACAGACAGCGGACAACCCTTACCTTGAATTTCTGGGCGCCGTCACCGAGAAACAGGCCCAGCTTATCGCTAAATGCCGATCAATGTTTTTGTCCATCGACCAACTAACAATACATCAAGAAAATAGGTCTAGCACTGTGGCCACATAAAAAAACCTTTCGTAATTTCGCACAAAAGTAATGCCCCAGACCTAGCTTTGATTAGGCATGTTGATCTTTCAAAAAATAGATCAAATTTAGTACGTTACTGAAACGCGAAAATGTCAAATTTACTATTATCAACTCCTATAAGAGTCGCTTTCTAAACGCCCGTAATCATCATCAAGCCGCTCTATGTCATCTTCTCCGAGATAAGCACCCACTTGAATTTCAATCAACTCCAGTGGGCCATCTTTTAGATTTTGCAATCTATGCTTTTCACCTACTGGAATAAATGTGGATTCATTGAGACCCAGTGCAAACACCTTTTCGCCCACTGTAATTCGTCCAGTTCCTTTTATAACCGTCCAGTGTTCAGAACGGCGATAATGAAGTTGCAATGAAATAGCTGCGCCAGGTTTGATAATTAAATGTTTAACTTGATAGTTCGCCCCAACGGCCAAAGATTCATATGAACCCCAAGGCCTATGCACTAGAGTATGATGAACGGCCTCGTTTCTCTTATCAATTTCCAACCTTTTAACTATCTCTTTAACTTCCTGCAACCTGTCTTTGCTGGCAACAAGAATCGAATCTGCGGTCTCTATAATGATCGAGTCACTTATGCCTATGGCGGCGACTAATCTTGACTGTGATTGCACGTAAGAATTTGAAACAGAGGAAAGCAGCACATCTCCATTTGTGGCATTGCCATGCTCATCTTTTTCTTGTGTATCGCAAATAGCATCCCAAGAGCCTAAGTCATTCCGATTTGCATCCAGCGGAACAACCACAGCCTTTTTGGTTTTTTCCATTACCGCATAATCGATTGAATCGCTACGGCAGGTACTAAACTGAGCTTCAGATATCTTCAAAAAGTCGCTCTCTGTTTTAAGCGTGTTCATGGTTGATTCGCAGGCTGAGTGAATATCTTCTGCGAACTCTGACAGCTGAGCCAGATAAGTTGATGCTTTGAACATAAACATGCCGCTATTCCAAAGGTAATTGCCGCTGTCTAAATATTGCTGCGCTACCTCAAGACTTGGTTTTTCTACGAAACGGGCAACCTGTTTGGCTGGGCCTTGCTCAGCAGGCTGGCCGCATTTTATATAGCCGTAACCTACCTTTGGAGCATTTGGCAAGATTCCAAAAGTCACAAGGCTGCCTCTAGCGGCTAGCTCCTGCCCCAGCATTAACGCTTCATGAAACTTTGCTGTGTCTTCAATTAGGTGATCCGCCGGCAAAACTAGCAATATTGGGTCTTCTTGCTGTTGCTGCGCATAAATAGCCGCCAGGGCAACGGCGGGTGCCGTGTTTTTCCCTACCGGTTCAAGAAGTATTTTGCTGCCTTCCTTTCCCAATTGGCGCAATTGTTCTGCTACCAAAAAGCGGTGATCCTCATTGCAAATAACCAATGGATTCAGCAAATTATCCAAGCCTTCTAGCCGAGATAGAGTCCCTTGAAACAAAGTCTCGTCTTGCCCTGGAAATTGGATGAACTGCTTAGGCGAGAGCGATCTGGAAACTGGCCATAGCCTAGACCCTACTCCTCCAGCAAGAATAACGGGTAACAGCATGTGTGCAGTCCATGGCTAAAAAAGGGATAGTAACAAGTTTCATCGGATTTCATAGAAGAATAGCACCGATAATCCGTTTGCAAACAACTTATGATTCCGAGCCGACATAAATCGGCATGCCGAGTAAAGCTCTTATATTAAATCAAAGGGGTAAATCAAAGGGGTCGGAGTAATTTGATCACACGAACACTTTGCAAAATCAAACTACTCCGACCCCATTGATTTTTTCCTATAAAAGTCTTTTCTTCTATTGGCTTATCGCTGGCGGAAAAATAGCCGCACAGCCATCACTGCAGAATTTAAAGCGCACTGAGTGCACATAAATTTGGAGTACAACTAAAGCCGAAATTTATAGAACTAGAGGACTGGAGAAGCGCGAGAATTTGCAGAAAGTACAGACAGTGAAACAGCCAACTGAGTCGAACTTCTCACGGCACTTGTAAACTTTAGAATGGGTAGAATACTATCGCTTGGAACTAAAAAATGAGTTTCATTCGCCTGCTTTACGCAAATAGAGCAATCTAGATGATTTGAGAGATCACCTTCGTGCTGATGTTCGATTGTGACAAGCTGTGAGCACAGTAACGCAAGCACAAGAAAAACCGGCCAAGCAAAAGCGTATCGCGAACGATTTATCTGTGCAGAGTTATTTCTATTTTGCCCTATCATTCTAGGTTCCGCCCAGAATAGGCTGGGTAATTACTGTCTTCATTGACAAGCAAGAGCAAACAGCGAAACATATCGACTAACTCAACTATATCTGTGATCAATAGGGCAGACTGCTTCTTGATACCGAGTGTTTCACTGACCGCTTCATAGACATTTCAGGTCTTACAGATACGGATAACTGCAGACTAGACCTCATATTAAAAACCTTACCTGAGGCATTCGTAAGCTCATATGTGAGCTTACGAATGCCAGATCGCCATATTGGGACCTTCCGCGGCAAATCGTTGCTTTGGCTCTATCGAGGCGAGATCTGCCTCGATAGCTAAGTTGCTAATTCAGCATCACTCCATTCAGGGAACGGGTCATTTAGACTTAGCCAGTAGTTCTTTCCCTTTAGTATTTCATCATCTGTTAACAGACATTGCTCGAGTGTCTTGGTGACAGCCTCTTGATCAATTCCCTGCCCTATAAAGACCAGTTCTTGACGCATATCGCCGAAGGGTTCCTCCCATAGTTTATGGATGTTCTCGAGACTCTCTTCATCCGTAGGCCAACTACCCCGAGGCACCGAATGCCAGAACATACCAGCAAAACCGTACCGAGCAATACCACCAGCCTGACTCCACTGCCAGGCAAATTCTGGACGTGAGGCCAACCAGAAGTAACCTTTGGAGCGGATTAACTTGCCGAATTTTTCTGTATTGTGAAAAAACTCAAAGACACGCTCTGGATGAAAAGGACGGCGAGCCGAATAACTGAAACTGCCTATTCCATATTCTTCAGTTTCTGGCACATGCTCCCCGCGCATCTCCTTTAGCCAGCCGGGGGCTTGCTGAGCGCGATCGAAGTCGAACGATTGAGTGTTGAGCACATCATCGATGTCAACCTTGCCATTAGCGATTGGAATGATTCGCGCGCTTGTATTGAGTGATGTGAGGATGGCCCTAAGCCTGTCAATGTCGGGCTGTTCGACAAGATCGGTTTTGCTAATGAGCAGGACATCGGCAAACTCAACCTGATCGACCAACAGGTCGGCCACACTTCGCTCATCTTCCTCGCCAAGAGACTCGCCAGTTTCCTGGAGGTCTTTGGCTTCGTCGTAATCTTTCAGGAAATTGACCGCGTCAACCACGGTAACCATGGTGTCCAATCTTGCCACGTCGGATAGCGAGACGCCGTCTTCATCGGCAAAGGTAAAGGTTTCGGCTACGGGTAAAGGTTCAGAAATACCCGTCGACTCGATTATCAGGTAATCAAATCGTCCCTCTTTGGCTAGCTTATTGACTTCCAACAGCAGGTCTTCGCGCAGAGTGCAGCAAATACAACCATTGCTCATCTCCACCAACTTTTCTTCCTGGCGAGACAGCGATACCTGATTTTGCACCAATGACGCATCGATATTTATCTCGCTCATGTCATTCACGATGACTGCGACTTTCTTGCCATCCCGGTTATTCAGAATATGGCTAAGAACGGTAGTTTTTCCTGCCCCGAGGAATCCTGATAATACTGTGACAGGTAAGTTTGTTTGTTGATACATAGATGCTCCGTCCAAAAGACAGTGAAATTAAGTCGCTTTTCATTAATGATACAATATAACATATATTAATCAAGCTAGGCTAGGTCCGATAACGGGCTCACTTAGGCTGTTGGGTACAGAAATAGTGAAAACTACCTAACTCATTTGGACCGTTGAGCAACCGAAAAAGATGTGAAAAAAAATACAAAAAATTACTTCAGCGGTCGAACTAAAACGAATCCACGAGGTAATTAGCAATAGGGGCATCGTATCCCACAGCGGGCGGCGCCACAGTTATCCGCATATAGCACGCGGTACAAGCTATTAACGAGCTAACGGTTGCTGCGAGAACTATCATCCGTTTCCAATACGGCGCATCCACTTTTCAAAGGCGGATGTAGAAAATAAATCCACCCCTTTTCTGGTCCTTTTCTGGGAATCCTTTCCAATGCATTGCTATTCTAGGGTAGTTGGCTTGGGTGGATATCAGCAAGTTTTGACGCATTTTGCAGCCTGAGTGAAGGCCTGTGGATTTCCACGGGACTGATTATTGGCGCTTACATCGACTGGAAGGCGGTGGCCGCGAAACTGAGGGGCTTTAGCAAAACGCTCGGGCAATCACACTACCGACCTATATCGGCGAAAGATTCGAAGACAAATCTGGTGTGCTGCAAATTGTGGCTGCAGTGGTCATCCTTGCATTCTTTACGCTTTACGTCACTTCCGGCCTGAAAGGCGGAACCTTATTATTTGCCCACGCCTTCGATGCCGCCAAGCAAACCAAAGACGCCGATATCAGTATCCTTGCAGCGCGTGAAAAAACTGATCTGGAAGTAGCAGCTATGGCTCAACAGGTTGCCGACAGCAACAAAGCACGCGAAGCCACTGAGGCGCAAATCGCCATAGCCGAAAAAGCACGCGAAACTTCAGAAAGGCAAACGGCGATCGGCAAAACAGAAAATGCCGACACAGTCAAAAAAGCACGTACTGAAGTCGCTGACAAGCAAGCCCAATTAAAAGCTATTTCTAAAGCATTGGCCGACACACCAGAAAATGTCATCAAAAAGCTAAAGACTCTAAAAAAGCAAAAGCTTGATGAGTCAAAGGCTAAAGCTCTGGCAGAAGCCAAACTATTATCTATTCGTAAAGAAAAAACGAAGGCAGAAGCCGAGCTAAAGACACAAAAAGAACTCGCTCACCAAGGTGCCGGACTTGTTGCTCAAGTAAGGGAGCTACACGGTTTGTGTGAAGAAGCTAACAAAAATATCGCATCACTCAGCGAAGACAAAGCCAATATCGTAAAAGTCATCTAGCTAGACGAAGAACTATTGGAAGGCTTAGAAAAAATTCTGCCTGAAGTTAAAAAAGAAACTAAGGTGACTAAAGGGACAAAAGAAAAAGTTAAGAAAAAAGCTAAAAAGAAATAACCTAAAAGGAATCGTCTAAAAAAAGACCACCCAAAACGGAAATGTGTTTCGAAAATAATTTCGCTGTAGTAGCTTAAGATTGAGTTACTACAGGCTACAACGACATCCCCACATCTATCGAAACAGAATCGATTAATACTGGTTCTGCAAATAGACGACAGTCTACGCCATTCAGACCATCTCCCGATGGCCTCCAACATAAAATATCAATCTGCCAGCTTTGAGTAAATCTCATCAAACTTATCCGCCATTTTACGCAGAATATTGATGAGCTCCGGGTCGAAGTGCGAAGGGTCCGTTCTTCCGTCACCGTCGAGAATGATCGATAGTGTTTTCTCCTGATCGAACTCTGGTTTATAAGAACGTTTTGACCTCAATGCGTCATACACGTCAACCAACGATGTGATCCGTGCTTCAATTGGGATTTCCGTCCCTTTAAGACCACGAGGATACCCACTGCCATCCCATCGCTCATGATGACTTCTGGCGATGTTAGCTGCGGCTTGCATGATAGGGTTTTTCGAATGGCACAGGATATCGTAGCCATTCTGCGCATGTTGTTGCATGATGGCGACTTCGTCAGGGTCCAGTTTTCCGGGTTTCAGTAAAATGCTTTCGGGGGTGCCTATCTTGCCTACATCATGCAAAGGAGCCGCAAGTAACATTAAACTCTGACGCTCTTTCGACCAGCCAAGCTCCTTCGCAACCAACTGTGCATATTCGCCTATCCGGCGAATATGATTGCCCGTTTCTGGGTCTTTATATTCGGCCGCTGTGGCAAGACACTTTAGGGACTCAGCATATGAAATTTCAAGGTTACTAAGGTGCTTTCGGATTTCCAATGTTTTGGCTTGGACGTCTGCTTCCAAACCAGCTTTGTATAGACGGCTGGCGCGTTTCAAAAGAACCAGTTCTTCGGCCCGATGGACAACATGGCTTAAGTAGTCTAAATCAATGGGTTTTTCAAGAAAGTCAATAACACCTAGCTTCAGGGCATCAATTGCTTCCCTTGATCCACCGTTACCTGTCAAGACAATAAATTCAAGGTCTCGGTCTTTGCCTACTTCTGACCGTGCGGCAGTGATCATTTCCAAACCTGATTTCCCGGGCATGAGGATATCACTCAACACCACTGAAACTTCGACATCTTGTCGCAGAAGAGCAAGGCCTTCTTCACCGTTTGAGGCTTTAACGCATTCGTAACCTTCGTCGCTTAGCCAGTCGACAAGCTCCTCACGGATTTCCACCTCATCTTCAACAACAAGAATCTTTGTAATCATAATTTTTCCCCTTTTGCACCCAATACAGAAATAACCGTTTCTATCAGACTTTCAATATCCAAAGGTTTTTTCAAAAAGGGATATAGGTCGATATCTACACTGTTTTTTTCAGTTATGCCACTAGCATGTCCCGACATGAGTATAACCTTTATGTCTTGTCCCCATTTTGATTCTACGATCTTGATCAAGTCAGCACCCGTTTTACCTGGCATTTTCAAATCTGTGAGGACAAGGGTGATGCCGGGCGTGTTTTCGAGGATTTCGACGGCGGCTTCGACACTGCCTGCGACTAAACACTCGTAACCTTCATCAGTTAAAGTTTCAGCCGCTTCTTCGAGAATGATTTCTTCATCATCAACAATAAGTATCTTGATCGAGATAGTCTTTCTCCTTCTAGTAATTAGTAGTCAATTCTAACTAACAATCGACAGTGTGATCGTAAACCGAACACCGTTATAGTTATAGTTATAGTTATGACCATTAACAATGATGCCGTTAATATAACGCACAATACGGTACTTACAGGCGACCCTAAACAGGTGAGCTCACTGAGTCCACCGCTTCTAACAGGCTGTTAATATCGAGCGGCTTTTTCAAAAAAGGGTATAATGTAAGATCTGCGCAGCTTTTTAAGAACTAACAGTGCCATGTCCTGACATGACGATAACCTTTATATTTTGGCCCCATTTTGCTTCAACGATTTTGATCAAGTCAGCGCCCGTTTTCTCCAACATTCTCAAATCGGTGACAATCACAATGATGCTGGGCGTGGACTCAACAATGTCAACGGCATCATCGACACTACCAGCCACAAAACACTCGTAACCTTCATCGGTTAGGGTTTCCGCCACTTCTTCAAGAATAATTTCTTCATCATCAACAATAAGGATTTTGATTGATATAGCTTTTCTCTTTTTCAATTACAAATACTATTCGTAAATCACGAATTAACAATCGGTAGAGTGACTGTGAACCGAGCGCCGCCTTCAATATTTTCAGCCACAATGCTGCCATTCATATCACGCACAATGCCATAACTGACAGACAGCCCTAAACCTGTGCCTTTACCCATGTCTTTTGTCGTGTAGAACGGCTCGAAGATGCGCAACAGAACATCTGTGGGAATGCCCCCGCCGGTATCCTCGGATGTAATGTGCACATTTTCATTGTCTTCAAATATGCGTAATGTGACCTTCGAATGCCCCTCTCTTTTATCCATGGCATCTCTAGAATTGGTGAGAAGGTTTAATATCACTTGTTCCATTTGGATGGTATGGCCCAAAATAGACGAGCAGTCATCGGGAAGTTCGGTCACTACCTCAATACCGGCTAATCGTAATTGCTCTCCCATCAGATTAAGCGCATTTGTAACCACATTTCGAGGATCAATTGGTCCTGGATGCTCCTTCGCCTCGCGTCCGAACATCCGCATGTGATCAATAATGGCAGCAGCTCGTGCGGTCTGTCCCTCAATGCGCTCCAGTTTACCTTTCAGATATTCGGGAGTACTTGTACCTATTGAAATCTTGCGGCGGCAATTTCCTGCAGCCATGCGAATAACATTCAGTGGTTGGTTCAATTCATGCGCGACTGATGTCGCCATTTCGCCAAGTGTTGCTAGTTTGGACGATTGGATGATTTGGGCAGCCGATTCTTTGCGTTCTTTCTCCTGTTCAACCCGCACTTTATTGAGCTCTGTAATATCCTGACCTACGCCAACCACGCCAACGGCTTTACCATCAGCATCGCGTCGTGTCGTCGAATTAAGCAGAACATCGACTCGATCACCAGATTTAGTGAACAATGGGAATTCGAAGTTTGCAGTTTCTTCGCCTTTAAGCGCTCTCTCCAAAACCTCACTTACCGAAGCCTTGTAATCATCGGTAATAAAATCGGCCACAAGGTCTCGATCCATCACTTCTTTCTTCTTAAAGCCAGTGATCTTTTCAGCCTGCTGATTCCACTCGTTAACCTTGCCTTTCGCATCTATACCAAAGATCGGAGCGTTCGCGGTATCAATCAACTGCGTCAGGTCCTTCGAAATTCTCTCCTGTTCGACTAGCACCTTATTCAGCTCTGTAATATCCTGGCCTACACCAACCACGCCAACGGTTTCACCATCAGCATCGCGTCGTGTCGTCGAATTAAGCAGAACATCGACTCGATCACCAGATTTAGTGAACAATGGGAACTTAAAATTCTCAGTTTCTTCGCCTTTAAGCGCTCTCTCCAAAACCTCACCTACGGAAGCCTTGTAATCATCGGTAATAAAATCGGCCACAAGGTCTCTATCCATCACTTCTTCCTTCTTAAAGCCAGTGATCTTTTCAGCCTGCTGATTCCACTCGTTAACCTTTCCTTGAGCATCTATACCAAAAATTGGAGCATTGGCAGTGTCAATGAGTAGGGTTAGATCCTGTGCTACACGCTCCATTTCAGAACGATAACTATCAAGCTCGGTTTGGAAGGCCAGTTCTTTGTTGGCGAGGACTAATTCATCGGCTCGTTTTTGTTTCTCTTTGTTGGCGAGGACTAATTCATCGGCTCGTTTTTGTTTCTCTTCGTTAGCTAGAATTAACTCTTCTGCGCGCTTATCTTTCTCTTCGTTTTGAAAGGCCAGCTCACTATTGGCAAGGGTTAATTCATCGGCTCGTTTTTGTTTTTCTTCGTTGGCTAGAATTAGTTCATGTGCGCGCTTATCTTTCTCTTCGTTTTGAAAGGCCAGCTCACTATTGGCAAGGGTTAATTCATCGGCTCGTTTTTGTTTTTCTTCGTTGGCTAGAATTAGTTCATGTGCGCGCTTATCTTTCTCTTCGTTTTGAAAGGCCAGCTCTTTATTGGCAAGGGTTAATTCATCGGCTCGTTTTTGTTTTTCTTCGTTGGCTAGAATTAGTTCATGTGCGCGCTTATCTTTCTCTTCGTTTTGAAAGGCCAGCTCTCTATTGGCAAGGGTTAATTCATC
>JBLHVT010000106.1:0-10170 GCA_047628735.1 Glaciecola sp. | reverse complement strand
ATTGGTGAGAAGGGTAAGCCCGTTGCTGATTTCATGCATGCGGCATCAGACATGATGATTAAGATCACTCATTGGATCATGGAAGTTGCGCCGTTTGGTGTGTTCGCTCTTATTGCGGGGGTCGCTGGCACTCAAGGTGTAGCGGCGTTATTGGATGTGCTGACACTAGCCCTGGCAGTATTAATTGCCTGTGTCGTTCATTTGGTCGTCGTTCACGGCATTATCATAATGAAGCTATCCCTTGGGCTTTCACCTGTTATGTTTTTTCGTGGCGCACGAGACGCCATGCTGGTGGCTTTTTCTACGTCATCAAGCTCGGCCACGCTGCCGGTTACTCTGTCAGTTGCTGAGCAAAATTTAGGTATTAAGCCGGTAGTAGCATCTACGGTATTGCCGTTAGGCTCGACTATCAATATGGATGGTACTGCACTTTATGTAGGTATCGTTTCCGTCTTTGCAGCGCAGGCTTTTGGTATCGAGCTTAGTTTTTCCGACTATGTGGTAATGGCTGGTGCCACGACCCTGGTTTCAGTAGGAACAGCAGCCGTGCCTGGAGCCTCTATATTTTTGATGGCAGCCGTGATGGCTACTATTGATATGACTCCTGCTCAGATTGCGATGGTTATTGGATTTATTATTCCTTTTGATCGGCCATTGGACATGCTTCGAACGGTGGTAAATATTGGTGGTGATTTATCAGTTGCCACGGCTGTGGCAAACTGGGAAGACGAGTTTGATAAGGAAGTTTTTGATCGGCCTATTAAATTTTAAGTCCTAAGTTCTTGGCATCAAGCGGCGTAAGCACCAAAATTAATAACAGAAAACACAAGAGCAAAGTCAGCCGCTAAAAAGAGTAGGAGAGAGTCGTGCCGAGTCGAAGGTCTTCGTCAAAGAACAATAATGGCGATCCTGCCGTGGCATTGATGCTGATAATTTGGGCGTTAATCGCCCAGTTGTCGCTAATCGTATAATCAAGCCCCACCAACGCTAAAAGAGACTCGGCATTTAAATCCCCCTGAAACGTTGCCGAAAATACTAGATCACCATTTTTTAAAGTATTGCTGTAGCGAACTAGCCAGCTGCCAAATACGCCATCATTGATCAAAGACTGACCAGGCAAAAGGCCTTCGTCTTCATTAATAAGCGTTTGAGCTTGAATGCCAAGACTCACACTTTGATCATTAGAGACCGCGTATTCAAAGCCAAGCGACGTGCCAATCTGATCTTTCTTTAAGTCTATAGCTTGGCCAATATTGTTAGTGCCGGGAAAGTTGAAGCTATCGGCGGTGATGCCGTGACTAAAGGCAAAGTCAAAATTAAGTAGTAATTTACCTATCGCTCTATTTGCACTGAATCCCAGCAGGAAAAAGTCATTCTTCTCGGCAATTGAATTGCCAATGCTGTTTATCGGATCTTCAAAGCGCAGTTGGTTCTCAAAAAGGTAGGCCGCCATTATCGCGATATCACTGCCTTCGAAAGATTTGCGCCATTGACTGCCAACCTCTATCAACATGTCGCCTTCGCGTCGATAATCGGTGAGATTAAACTCAGGTTCAAAAAAGAATGGGCTGCCACGCACGGGTGCCGGGTTGAATTCAGGAAACAGGTTTATAAAACTCGACACCGTGCTGCCGTCACCAAAGTAGTCCCAGGCAAGCATAAATTGGTTGCGGCGAGCGTCTTCAATATCAATGATGCTGAGGTCTCGAAACTCGCTGGTGTTAATTATGTCCAACACTGAGTTGCCTAAGGTTTCGCCCCATACTACAGTTTGCCGACCAAGCTTAATACTGTGCTGCCCGAAGCTGCGCTGTACAAACAATTCGTTGATACGAGTTTCTATTTCTAGGTTGTCGCCGTTGGCTTTGTACTGATAATCATTTTTTAAGTAGATTCGCGATTGTGCACTCACCTGCAATAGCCAGCCGGTGGCAAAGGGGTTTTGGTAGCGAATGTTAATCCCGAGCCGGTTGTTTTCGAGCTGGGACTCTCGGCGAAAACTGAATCCGGGTACTGGTTCTACCGAGTGGCTGTTAATTTGCCCGTAAATCTGTTGAGTCAGACGAAAAGTAAAATCATCTAGGATTGAGCTTTGAGACTCACTTTCCTCAAACTCAAAATCACTGCCGAAAAGGTCGTCATCAAAGCTGAAGTCTCCGTCAAAACTTAGATTGTCATCAAGTTCTAGCACCGCATCCTCTTGTCCTAAGCTTAAACCTGTAACAGCTAGGCCCACTGCCAAACCTAAGCCGCGCAGTGGTTTAGATAAGTTGGATAAACGCTTATGGATTTGGAGCACCTGGCTTTAAGCCTTCACTGCTGGACTTGCTCGCGCAGCTTTTGCAATTGGGCTTCGCGAAAGGCCACATCACTAAGAGTGCGCTGAGTAAGAAATTCATCTTCTACAGTAATGCCGGTATTGATTTCCAGTATCGCCATATTCGACAGGCGATTGGTAACAAGATTCATCATTGTTAATGATCGTGCCATCCAAATATCATCCACCAGTTCAACTCTTGAGGACAGCAGACGCTTTATTTCTTTTCCGTACTGGTCGAACATTTCGGTGCGCAAAGAGACGAAGCGTTCTTTGTCGATATAGACAACGGTTTTAGAATAGCGAGATTTTCGCGCACGGTCCTCGCTAGGAATCATTTCTATCTTCCACACATCGCGGCCTGATTCTTGGGTTTCCTCTATTACGTTTATTGCATACTCTTCAAGCTTGCCGGTGTCGGTGTCCTCGGTAGTAAATTCAGAGCCAAACACAGAGGCAGGCTCTGAATCATCATCTGAACTGCCGCTAGCGATACGTTTGATTCGTCCCATGGCTGAAAGATATAGCCAAGTTTCATTGTCTTGGTCGCTGTCATCATAGGCGAAGCTCAGCATGCCAATGCCGCGCTCTGCAGCGGGTTCTAATACGATGGTCACGGTTTTGGTGTCTTTTAAGTTCGCACCAAAATTTTTGCCGACAGATTCTAGAGATTTTATACGAGGCCTCTCGGCGCAGGTGATTTTGCTATCTTTTATGCCGAACTTGCACGTCGATAATTGCATGCGATTGAACGCTGAGTCTGAGGTGGAGCGCTGAAAATCTTCCACCGTCTCCATGATCTCTAGGCCGGTTAATTCCTGCGCCACGGCTGATGCTGAAACAGTTAGTACAATCGCCGCTAACAACAGCTTAAATTTTAATAGGTTCATGCTGGCTCCTCCGTGAAAGTAATTCGAGTGTCAGCGTTCTTAACACCAAAGGTAGGTTTAAATATCATGATCATTGCAGGGATTAAGAAAAGGTCGCAAAGCAAGGCGACAAAGATTGCTGCAGCCCCGAAGAAACCCATTTTTGCCATGCCAAGATAGTCTGAGAAGCTTAGTAAGGCAAAGCCCAGACCAAGCACCATGGTGGTAAACATTACCGCCTGACCAACATCTAAGATAGTGGTGCGAAGGGACTCGCTGACACTGCCGGTGCGAATAAGCTCCATTCGATAATGGGTCATAAAATGAATAGTGTCATCAACCGCAATGCCAATGATTAACGGCGCTATTAACAAAGTGTCTGTATCCAAAGGGATACCCATGAGTCCCATTAGGCCGAAGCCTAGTAAGGCAGGGATTATGTTGGGGATCATCGCGATTAGCCCACTCTGAATAGAGCCGAGGGTTAGAATCATGATCAGACTGATCACGCCAATAGCTAGCGCAAAGCTATCAAATTGAGATTGGGCAACCTCATCAGCCATTCGCATCATTAATGCCATTGAGCCGGTGAGGTAGACATCCAACTCAGGGAATTCTTCCTCGAGAGGTCCGAAAAACGTGTCGATGTCTTTTGTTATTTGTTCGAAAAACAATTTATATTGATACGAACCAGCATTGTATATGTTTAGTGTGATGTGTGAGCGGCTATAGTCATCCGAGACTAAGCTGCGACGGTCTTCAGGGTTTGCGCTGTTGAACAAATACAGCAGTTGGGAAATCATTTGCTTTGATTCAGGCACTGTGTAGAACGCCGGATTATCATCGTTCATAATTTCGTTCGTGTCTTTGACGATATTCGCTAATGAATTTGTGCGCGTTACCTGCTCGCTATCTCGTCGCTCTATTAAGGTTTGAAAATCATCTATGGCTTTTAACAATTTTGGATTTAGCAGGCCGTCGGTAGTTTTGGTATCTACCATAATCACCATGGACTGAGCGCCGGCCATATTTTCATCGACAATATCGTAGGCTTGATTTAGCGCGCTATCCTCGCGTGTGAGTTCGGTCATGTTAGTGTCAATTTTCACCTGACTGGTGCCATAGGCACAAAAGCCGAACACGGTGGCGAATATCCCTAAAATTAGCCAAGGGCGTTTGGCAACAATAAAAGGCACAAGAGTTAGAATTTGAGTTTGCCAATTAACGACTACATAGGTCATACCGGTAATTGCCATTATATAACTGCCGACATAGACCCCTAGCAAGCCGTAAACAGCAACCAGATACACTAAACTGATCGCTGCTTTTTTGCCGATGTAAAGATCGGTCCACTTAGCGCCCATACGGTCTACAAAACTTAAGTCTCCAGCCTGGGGGGCACCTGGATGCCATAAATCCAAAAGAATTGGCAGCAAGATGATGGTGAAGAAAAACGCCATGACCACACCGAAGGCTGACATTAGACCAAACACTTGAATGGGTAGAAGATCGGATGTGGTTAAGGCCAGAACGCCGCACATAGTGGTTAAGGTGGTGACGAAGATAGCAAGACCAGTTTTGCCATAGGACTTGGACAGCGCCTCATAGTGCTCGACGCCGCTACGCCGGAAAGTAAAATACGCGCTCATTACATGTACGCAGTCGGCAATACCGACAGCAAACACCAAAAGCACGGTAAGCGAGATCATTTGAGAGACGGCGACGCCCAGCCAGACAGTTATTCCCCAGGTCCATGCAATGCTCGCGGCGATTGTTACCATGGGCCAAAGAACGGCGCTGAATGATCGAAACAAAATCCACAGCAGCACAGTGAAAATTAATACCATCACAACGCCTAGACCTATCATCTGGTTTAGCACCTGCAGCATGAATTCCATCATTGGTGGATTGCCAACCGGAAAGAAATCAAAGGTGTCGTTGTAGTTGTCATACAGGGCTTTGCTGACAATATGGAAGTTGGTATAGCCCAGCATATTCAGAGGTTCAAACGTGACCTCCTGAATAGCGGCGCTTTCATCGAACTCAAGATCAAAACTAGCATCGCTATCGAAGCCGCCGTCAAAGCCAGAAAAATCACCGAAACTGTCATCCAAGGTAATTTCAGCCGCATCGACAGCCGGAACATAGTTAGCTACAGGTTGGGCGCCAAAATCTGTTTGAATCATGATGGCGCCGTAGCGAGCATCGGCTGAATAAAATGCTAGCAGATAATCCTCTTGCGCCAGAGCATTGGCTTTGATTTCGGCCAGAGCTGCATCGGACTCTGGTAAAACAGCCGGCACCAAACGATTGGAAAGCAGCGTGTCACCTTGGTTTTCTTGATAGCGAACATTGGCGATGGATTGGATTCGACGGATGTGGTTTAGCTCATTAAAATCCAGCGTAATTCCGTTGATTTCTGCCGGGTAGTCAGCGGGGTCTAGGTTTTGCCAGTTGCGCAGATCCTGCGTAAGTTTTTGAACGGCAGTGAGGGAGGCTCGTGAAAAAACATCCCCGTCTTTGGCTCTGTAAACTAAAAACACAGAGTCATCGCTGCCAAACTGCCGTCGGTATTCATTAAGGGCGAGAATAGCGGGATCTGACTGATCCAAAAAGCTGTCAGTAGTCATGTCCAACTCGGTGCGAGTGAAGACTCCATATACCATGAAGATCGTGAACACGAGCAGACCAGATAGTACCAAGCTGCGAAAACGCAGGACTTTATTTGGAACCTGAGCGAATTCATTACTCAGTGAAATGAGAAGCTTTTCCATTGTTAAGCTCTAATTATTATTGGAGGTTTTTAAGCGACAAGATTGCAGATTATAACGTATTAACAGGTCGAGTATCCTCAAGTTCCTGTGGCTATAACAACAGGCTAACTTAACAGTCGTTCTACTTGGCGAGAGGATAAACGGTTGTAAGAGTTTTCTGGCTAACAGTTCTGGAGTATTAGGGAAGTGTCAGATAGGTAACCGCGGGGCAGTGGTGAGTAAAAATAGCTATGTACTAGTAATGAAATGAGTAGTAATGGAGGGAGTAGCGGCCTAGCAATACCGCGATCTAGCCAGAAGCAACATTGCTGTCAGATCTATACCGGCGCAGACGCGCAGACTCCTGCTCAATGCGCCGATTAAGATTATTGCCCGGCCGGTCATACTGCTGAATTTTCGTACCTTCGTGAGAGCTTTAGAGCGTCCAGAATACTCAACATTTGTATACACCAAAACGCTGGGTACCATCGCTGATTGGAGATTCAATGACAATGGCGTCGCCACTCATGCTGCCAGCCTCATTGCGGGCCAAGGTGTTTAGTTCTTCTTCGAGCCGGGCACGGTTGCGCGTTGCAAACAGGATTTTATTCAAAGTGCTGGACCGAGTGCCGCCAATGCGAGTGCAGGTGGCCACCCCAGATTCAGGCAAAAGAATCACGCCCTCGCCTTGACCGGTGAGCTGAACCCAACTGCTGCAACCAACTAGCACGACTGCGCCGATTGCTGAAACAAGTGCCTTTGTCATGAAATACTCCTGATTAGCGTGAAGGTTGGCCAGAGGCTGAAACCTAAAATAAGTACTTTAGCATTTTTAGCTTGGCCTGCCATTACCGAGAGGGGTTTGTGCTACCATTTGGCTCCCGTTAACACATCAAATGGTTGCCGCTCGCTATGTCAGATACCAGCCTTGTGGAGGCTTTAAAAGCAGTCGTTGGACCTTCAGGTTTTCGCGAAGGCAGTGATATAGACCCTCGAAACTATACTGACTGGATGGGAACCAGAGCCATTGCGCCTATTATTTTACTGCGGCCATCCAACACCTTTGAGGTGTCTTCGATTTTGACGCTGTGCAACGAGGCTGGCCAGCCGCTCGCGCCTCAAGGCGGGATGACAGGACTGGTGTCTGCAGCGGCGCCTCTGGCTGGAGAAATCTCTTTGAGTTTTGAGAGAATGAACCGCATCGAAGAAATTGACCCTTATTCCAGCACCATGACCGTTGAGGCGGGTGCGTTGCTGCAAACTATTCAAGAGCAGGCGCAAGCCCATGGCTTGCTATTTCCGTTAGATTTAGGTGCCCGAGGTAGCTGTACTATTGGGGGTAATCTTTCCACCAATGCCGGGGGTAATCGCGTTATACGCTATGGAATGACACGCGATTTAGTGGTTGGGGTAGAAGCGGTGTTAGCTGATGGAACTATCATAGATGGGCTTCACAAACTGCGAAAGAACAATACCGGCTATGATCTGAAACAGCTTTTTATTGGCAGCGAGGGCACGCTGGGTCTAATTACCAAAGCGGTGATTAAGCTAACTCAAAAGCCTAATAGCCAAGCGGTGGCTATGTGCAGTGTCGATAGCTTTGCCAGCGTTGCCGATCTGTTAGTGCATTGCCAGGCAACACTGGGGGCTAACTTAAGCGCCTTTGAGGTTATCTGGCAAAACAGCTACAAGCTAATCGCTGAGCATATGTCCTACGTGACAGTGCCGCTGGATATAGACCATAGTTTTTACGTGTTGATAGAAAGCATGGGTTCGGATAAAAATAAGGATACTGACTTGTTTTTTGACTCTCTGTCATCTGCCACTGAAAAGAATCTTATAGATGAAGTGGTTATTGCGGACTCAGACGCTAAAATGAAGAACCTTTGGGCTGTTCGCGATTCGGCAGCTGAAGTATCGACCGGCGTGGGGTATATGCACACCTATGACGTGAGTTTGAATGTCAGTGATATGGGCTATTTTGGCGAGGAAGTTGAGCGTCGTTTGCGCTCGCAGTGGCCAGATGCAGTGCTGGGCTTGTTTGGTCACATTGGTGACGGCAATGTTCACATAGTAATTAATGTGGGGCCGGATACTAAAGGTTTACACCGAGAAATCGACGAGGTGATTTACCGTCTAATTCAAGAATTAAACGGTGCTGTTTCTGCGGAACACGGTATTGGAATTATGAAAAAAGAATTTCTCTCTTACAGCAAAAGCGAGGCAGAAATCGCGCTGATGAAAAGCTTGAAATCGACACTGGACCCAAAAAATATTCTTAATCCAGGTCGTGTATTTAATTAAACTAAAAAAAGGACAGGGTAATGGCTGGAAATGATCTTGCAGGTAAAAAAGTAGTAATTATTGGTGGCACGGCGGGTATAGGTTTGGCCGCAGCGCAAGCAGCGGCTGCTGCAGGTGCGCAGGTTTGGGTTGCTGGCCGCTCGCAAGAACACATAGACAATGCCAAAGCTGTTGCCAATGGCACGTTTGAGGTGCGTCAGGCGGACACGCATAATGCGGAGCAGCTAGAAGCCATATTTAAAGAAATTGGCACTATAGATCATTTGGTTTCAGCGGCAGTTGGCGGCGAGCGAACCTTAAAGCCATTTTTGGAGCAAACTGAAGATCAGTTTAAGGCGGCGTTTGATAAGCTTTGGGGCTATGGAAAAGTAGTTAGAAGCGGCGCTCCCTACCTTGCCAGCGACGGCGCGATAACTATTGTCAGTGGCTCACCGGCGCGAAAAATTGCGGTAGGTCAATCACCTCTTAGCTGTGTTGGTGCGGCGGTTGAAAATATGGTTCGCTGTTTGGCGGTGGAAATGGCACCTATTCGAGTCAATGTTGTGTCCCCTGGTACAGTAGACACAGCCATGTTTGATTTTATGGGAGAACAGAAGCAGGCCAACCTCAGCGCAATGACTGCCAATCACCTCATCAAGCGGGCTGGCACATCGGAAGAAATCGCCGATGGTATTCTTTTTGTCATGCAGAACAAATTCGTCACGGGCACTACAGTGGATGTTGATGGTGGCCGATTGTTAAGTTAGTTGTTTGCTTTTAATTAAAAGCAGTTATTGGGATTTAGCATGAATGATTTACAGATAAAAAAAGAAAGTGCCGTGCAAAGTGCTGATCCAGAAATGGGTCTCATTGATGCCATTTACCAGCGGCACTCGGTACGTGGTTATTTAGATAAAGAAGTTCCTCAGGACACGCTTAATCGAATTTTTGAAATAGCCAATCAATCCCCTTCCAACTGCAATGTGCAGCCGTGGAAAGCGTATGTGGCGTCAGGCAAGCTTAAAGATCGTTTAAGAGCTGAAATGGTAGAAAGAACTGTCGCTGGGGTTGCACCGAATCCAGACTATGCCTATCGTGGTGATTTTGAGGGCGAGTATCGAACTCGGCAAGTTGAATGCGCTGTAGCACTGTACTCAAATATGGGCATCGAGCGTGGCGACAAAGAAGGTCGAATGCGAGCGATAGTGCGCAATTTCGAATTCTTTGATGCGCCTTACATTTTGTTTTTGGGTATGAACCCTAACTTTGGCACTACGGTGGCATTAGATGTTGGGATGTACGCTCAGTCTTTGATGCTCACCATGGTGGCTTTCGGGCTGCACAGTTGCCCGATGGGAACCATGAGAAACTATCCTGATTTGGTACGTGAATCTTTCGATATTCAAGATGATACCAAGATTCTTTTTGGTATAAGCTTCGGTTACGAGGACACTCGCATTGCTGCGAATAAAACAATAACGACCCGTGATGATATTGAAACAAATGTGGTCTTTCGTTCTGAATAGGTCGCTTTGAATGAGCTGTACTTAACAGCTCTAACAATGTGATGGGCTATAAATAAAAACTATAACCATAATTCTAACTATGAACTCTAAATATGAACTATAAACCAGTGGTTTTGTTATACGATCTGAACAACGCATTGATAGATGAATGTGCGATGTTGATAGGCCACACCGGCTTATACACGACGATTAATACCTACAATGAAGCCAATGCCACCGAAGCGCTTCGGCAGTATAATCGGGGCTTTGGTTTGTTAACTAATCGTCTGCGGTGTGTGATCACTGGTTGGAATAGTTATAAAAAACCCAGAGATCAACTTCTTTTTAAAATGCGCAGCGAAGAAAAGCGCAGTCCATTTAGATCTGCAACGCCAGTCATCATGATTACCGAAGATCATCGTTTCGATTTAAAGCAGCTGGCA
>JBLHVT010000105.1:0-10353 GCA_047628735.1 Glaciecola sp. | reverse complement strand
CTAGGATTCGATTTGATATGACTAGGATTCATAGTGCGGTCCATTAATATTAATAATACGGTCTACTAACCAATAAATGATGAGACCTAATAACTAGTGCGGCACCCAAAGTAGTGCGGCCCAGTAAACAGAAAGTCACTTTAGGGCTTTTACGCATTTTTGTTTTTACATGCTCAACAATTACAGCCCGGTTGCTTAGCCTATTTCCATTGTGGAGACGAGCAAGCAACTTGTAAAGCAAGAGCAATAGGAGTCTAAGTTAATTATAGCTGTGCTTTGCATTCCCAACACTAGATGGTGATAATAGTGACACGCACAGCTTGTCGAGCCGGGGAATTTAATGAACGCCAAAAATGCTATAAAAATTCAAGATGTCAGCAATGCAGGCAAAGTTGATATCGATAAGAAATGTACAAACTGCAAAAAATCTATTTGCTGCAACTCAATCAATCAAAAAATTCCCGCACCGAAATCTAAAGAAGATTTTGATCATTTAATCTGGCAAGTTTCCCACGAGAACATTAATATTTTTAAAGATGCTGACGGTTGGTTCCTGCATATCAACTCAACCTGTATGCATTTAGGAGCTCATGGCGAGTGCGGAATTTATGAGACTAGACCTTGGGTGTGTAGAGAATATGACAATGATTTTTGCGAATTTGATGAAAGTATCGCTGATGCCAGCGAGTTGTTTTTCGCCACACCGAAGAAATTAGAAAAGTACTGCCGTAATCGTTTTAAGAAATGGGACAAACGCTTCGAGCTTTTTGAGTAAACCGCTATGAGCAAATTCATCCGAGGTCTATTCACTATTAGCCTATGCGCCTTGCTGGGAGTCGCCCATTTTAGTGTGGCCCAGTCTCCAACGGATAACAAAACGGCGGAAACTTTTAAAGCCGAACTTGAATCAGCCAACACCGCCTTGAGTGATCTAGATGCTAAAGCACTAAATTGCGTAAATAGCTTCAACATTAATTTAGGTGAAGCTGCGGCTCTATTATGTGATGAGTTTATTCGGGCTATAGATGGTGAACTCTTGGCTAGCTATATCGAGCATTGCAATACGCTTAAAATCTGGAGAGATAAATTTATACTCGACACTCAAAACGCCTCTGCCAATCTCGAAAACTCAAAAGAAAACTCAGCAAACAGCTCAGCGGAAAACCTAGCCCTCATGGTAGGAGTTGAATACAGCTGCGGTGAGAATGCTCTACAAGAACGGACAGTTTATGTCGTCTCTGCATTCAACGCACTCAGCCGGAGGACATTGTTAAATCAATCACTTGATCGAAGGCTCGCAGATTTGGCGCAGCAATCACGTCTAACGTCGCAAGGGCAGTCGCTGCAAAACTCTATCCAACAGCAAGGGCGGCGGCAGCAAGAAGCAACTCAGCAGCAAAATCAGCGCCTAGAAGCAGAATTGATCCGACAGCAAATAAGCAATCCCCGTTAGACTGCACTGACTTCCTTAATAAAGAACTAAAAAACTGCCATCGCTGAGCGTTGTAACCGCTGGAAAACTGAAGTCTTCAAGATTAACGGACTCGCTAAGAACGACTTCCGGGGCTGATACATCAGCGTCAAAAAAGCGCATATTCAACCGCCCTCCGCGACTATGACTAATTGCCTCGGCCCACACCACAAGCCTCTGATTTGAAGCATTAATAGCAATAGCTGGATTCTTCTGACGTGTCTCGGTGAAAGGCTCTGCCACAGACGTCGGCACTACACCGTCGGCAAATTGCAATTGCACAATCCGGCTTTGAGTTTCGAATACTAACCAAAGCTGATCGTCGCTATCAGTGGCTATGTCATTTGTGCTCAACGGGCAAAAAGAAGCTTCCCATTGCTGCAGCTCATGCATCTGCGCGTAATAGGCGTTGCTAATATCTTTGCTCAAGCCTTCAGCGGTCAGTAGCTGCATATGTCTGCCAACACCAGCTAATGCTGATCGGTAAGCTACAAGCAAACTATCATCGTCAATAAACTCACCGGCTAATGAACAGCAGCCGCAAGCGCCTAAATCTGGATTTCCAAGCTGCAGCTCAGGGCCGAAGGACTCCCCAAAGTCGCTTGAAAGTCTGGTAAAAACGGTCCGCTCATACTCTCGGCTTAGATCACCAGCTCCCCAAAAGATTGCAATTTGATTGCCATGAGCTGCAATGTCCGCACCGGCATCGATTCCTAGAGTGTGCTCGCTAACCATCTCACGCTGAGTCTCAAACTGAGTTCGCTCTAGGTTAGAGCGTGAATAATAATACTGGGCATTTTTAGGTAAATACCAAAGCGCATGGATTCGACCCTCACTATCAATCGCCATCGAGGCTCGAGAAATAGAAACGGTTTGCACAGGAAATGCGCCGCTACTGACTTTAACCGGAACACCAAACCCACCTAGCTGCTCATCATATTGACGGTAATAAAGATTTCCCTCTCTCGCATCAGGACGATTCAAGCGTTTCTTAAAATACAGTAAATGCACCTTGCCATCGGAGCCTGTCAACATTCGCGGCTGAATGCCAGAGTCTGGTGTCTTCATTACCTTCACCAGATCATCCGCAGCCACCGAACTTAACGCACCAAAGGCTACTGTGGTCACCGAAATGGCTCCTACAAAAAGAACTGTCAGGAACCAAGCACCTGCGCCCAAAACTCTCATCCGGCTAAAAACGCCACCAAGCTTTTTAGTAAGGGTGAAAGTAAAAACAAGAGCAGGCGTAAAAATAGAGAATAACAGCTGATTTAAATAGCTCATGGTGACCTGTTTGCTGTGGCGCTTTGCCGCATTCTATGGATAAAATAGGCTTTTTAAGGCAGACTTAAGACTCTAATTCAAAGCAGCCTAGCCTTTATCATAGCAGCATGCGCAAACAGTTTAATAGCGCATCATTGTGTTCTTTTTAGCTTCGCAACTCGCTGATACTCAGAGATATTTTAATGCCAAACATAAAGCACCTTTTAGCACTTCTTACTATTGCCTCAATCGCTGCTTGTTCAGCACCAGAAAGCTCAGAGGAATCTTCAGGTTCTGCTGCTGTTTTCAATACCACCTTAACTGTACAAGAAGTCATGGCTTTGATCTTAGAACCTGCCTCCGACACACTATGGAGCTCTGGGGGTTGGGTGCTTGACGCCTCTGGGTACGAAGAATTGTATCCAACCACCGAGGAGGGGTGGGCATTTGTTCGCGCCCAAGCGGCTGTTGTTGTAGAAGCAGGCAATATGCTCGCCCTGCCCGGCCGCGCTGTAGATAACGACGCTTGGATGATCTATTCAGAAGGCCTCAGTGAAGCAGGCGTAAACGCAATGGCTGCTGCCCAAAGCCAAAACAAAGAAGATTTTTTCCAAGCTGGCGCTAAACTTTACAGCGTTTGTACAGCCTGTCATCAAGCCTACAATCCAGACATCAATAATCGCTTTGATATTGAGACGGGTGACGAAAGCGCGGACGATTAAATGAGCGCCTCCTTTCTATATTTATCCAAAGCGATAAAAGCAAGCCTAGGCTTTGTTCTCTTCGCGCTCCCAGCGATCGCATTTGGCCATACCATCGAAGGCAGCGATGCGAGTTTTGTTGAAGCTATTGATGGCCCTGCAATTTTCCCATTTATGTACTTGGGCGCCAAGCATATGGTCACCGGGTATGACCATTTGTTATTTTTGGTTGGAGTAATATTTTTCCTTTATCGGCCCAAGCACGTAGTCCAGTACGTAACGCTTTTTGCGATAGGCCACAGCATCACGTTACTGTTTGGTGTCCTCGCCGACCTACAAGTTAACGCTTATATCATCGATGCAATCATTGGCTTATCCATTGTCTATAAAGCGTTTGAAAACATGGACGGATTTAAGCGAGTACTAGGGTTTGAGCCGAATACTAAAATTGCAGTGCTCGTGTTTGGTCTTTTCCATGGTTTGGGTTTAGCAACAAAGCTGCAGGAATTTGACCTTTCTGACAATGGCTTAGTCATCAACATAGTCAGTTTTAACATTGGCGTAGAGCTAGGCCAAATACTAGCGCTTTCAGCGGTATTCATTTTATTAAGCATATGGCGTACATCCATAAGCTACCAGCGCTATGCCTTCGTCACTAACACCGCATTGATGACCGGCGGCTTTCTCTTAGCTGGCTATCAAATAAGCGCCTATATATTGCAGCCTTTATGGTAGCTCTCAATATTAAGTCCTAATATTGAGAGCTACCATAAAAGGTACTTCACCTGAATTTAGTAACAGAGAAAAATCATGTCAAACGATCAATCAGCCAATGCTCCAGATCCTAGATCTATTCTAAAAGCCTCAGCAATTGCGTTGGCTGTGGCTGTCGTTGTGACGGTCACAGTGATCTTGCCAGCTGAGTTTGGCGCAGATCCCCTTGGCACTGGTGCGGTCCTCGGTTTAACAGCTCTTTCTAAAGACGAAAATCCCTTAGAAGAACAATTAGAAATTCACCGGACTGATTTCGTCGAATTCGAACTAGGCGCTTTTCAATCGGTAGAATACAAATATTTAATGGATTTAGAAGCCGCCATGATTTTTAGCTGGGTCGCTGACGGTGAGCTCTACTACGACATGCATGCAGAACCGGCAGGTTTGGATGAGGAGTATGCAGAGAGTTTTGAACAAGGGAATAGCGATCGCCGGATGGGCTCTTTTCATGCGCCATTCTCAGGTATTCATGGTTGGTTTTGGGAGAACAGAAGCCTAGACACGGTCACTGTGAGGCTTTACACCTCTGGCTTTTATGTAAGCTCGACGGTATTTAGCGACGGCGGAACCTTCGATCGCCAGCTAGATCCAATTACTGAATAAACCGGCACGGCACAAGCATATCCGGTCGCGGCAATTCCTCCGACAACTTATGCTTCAACACCTTAAGCTTTTCACACCTCAGGCTTTTCGCACCCTAGCCAAGACCATTATCTCTAAAGGCCTCACCCTAAACTAAAAGATAGAATCCAAAATATAGATTAAAAAAAACCCGCTAAAGCGGGCTTTTTGAAACTTGAAAAACCTCAAACTAATTTACTACTTCTCTCCAGCATCTGACCCATCACGCGGCGCGCCTGTACCAGATGAGCCCATGAACAGTTTACGTCCATCAGGGAAAGTAATGTCACGTCCGTTAGCACGGCATGTTGGCGCACATAGACGATCTTTACTTTGGTAGCCAGTAACTACGATATCAGTACCGAGTACTAGCGTGTTGCGGTTAATACCCCGACGTAGCAATGTATTAGGGGTACCACCTTCTACCATCCAAGGACCTGGGTCACGGGTCGCTTCAGCGTCGCTGTTTTCCAAGTGAATCCACGTGTGTGGGTTAATCCACTCAACTCGAGTGATAGGACCACCCAATCGAACAGGCAGATTCGCATCAAACTCAGCGGAGAATGCATGGTGTGCAATCGTTGGCTGATTGATAGCGACAACCCCAATAGCGGTTACAGCTGCTAGTGCGAGTAATTTGATCTTCATAATGTTCACCCTTATTTGTTGCAAGTTATTGCAAAATTTAGCAGATCGCAGGACTTGCCTGACTTAATCTGTTGTCGATCCAGTTGAGCGGATAGTCTATCCACATTTTATACGGGGCTTAGACTTAAAACCAAGCCCTAAACGTTAAACCGAGCGATTTATATTGGCTGAGCGCGGCCTACGTAACCTAAAAGCCTAATTCTGACTCACGGCCCTTACGATACTTGCCGTACATCATTTCTTCTACAAACTCTACGCACTTGAACTGAGGCAGTTCATAACCTGCTTCCAAGCGTCTATAAATTGGCATTTTAATGGTCCAAGGTCGCTCGAAAATGTCTGGATCTTCCATCGTTGCTTCATACTCGATGACATTCTCACTGACCATGGTGTACCGTTCTGTGACCTTTAATAAATAGGTATGGTAGTTACCGGCTCTATCAAACCAAGTTTGATCATTTAAGCCAACAACTTCGACAACCCATGTATCCCCGTCCCAATAGCCGTGCGACTGACCCATCCATGAGTCCAAAGGAGCAGGACCCGGATCTTCTAGAAATACGTTTCTGACAGCGCCAGCGAATGAATAGGCTATGAAGAAAGCACTTTCACTTTGAAAAATTTGAAACGGATGCGGCGTGTAAGTAGCGCGAGGCACTCCGGGCATATAACATTTGATTTCTGGGTCGCGATTAATCCAATCCTCTCTATTTTCATCTCTTCGCGCCAAGGCTTCGGGCTTGTATGGGATAGTGCCTCCTTCAACAACACCAAAACTTGCAGGCACAGCACCAATAGCACCCATGGCCACAACTTCAGGACCAGGCACTGGCACAAAGTCGCCAGGAACCAGATGATAAGCAGCTTTAGGAGGAGCAGGTTCAAGATTGTCATTGGCGTTCATCAAGACTTGCCAAATGCCATTAAAATCAGGTTTGCCATTAGGCCCGCGAGGGATATCACTGCTAGCTGATCCTGCCGTCTCTGCCACCTGCACAGGTTGCGATTGCGTCGTCGTTTCGGGTGGTGAGCAGCTTAGTGTTAGTGCTGGGATTGCCAATAGCAGCCAATGAATCTTCATAGTTCAACCTTTTTGCTTTAATTAGTATGACGTCCCTATAGGAGCATCGATGAAACCATCTAGGTATGAGTGTGTCAAGCCAAACCCGCCGTGTCTGCTAGCCCTTGAGGTGAACGGCTGGATGATGACAGACAATCTAGCAAGCAGGCCTTTTTAAAAGTAAGCGTATACCGGTTACGGTCATCAGGATTAACAGAAGTAATCCTGCCACTCCGAGAATTTTATCCGCCCAGGAAATGCCAGTCCAGCGCAAATAGTGGATGTCATAAACCTGATTTATCCAGTAAGTATCACGACCACGCTGGCTAAGCGAAAGCTTATTCCAGTCTACGGTTATTTCAGCTCCAGTATCTGTCAAAAACGTCAAATCACTACCTCCGGATATCTGTCCATACCGGGCCCGATTCGCATCCATAGCATCGTTAACTAACGCTGCTAGTTCAATGCGCGTTGGCACAATATAATCCTCTGTGGAAACAGGATTCAGGTGAAGCCAACCATTACTTGTACGCACCAATAGGTGCGGCCCAAGTATCGATTTAAGATAGCGAAACTCCAACCAATTATCTGAAATAGGCAACTGGATCATCTGCTCTTGCGGATAAGACCTTATGAGCAATGGCGCATACGCATCTTGATAAGCCGGACGTACCAGGAAGAAAATGCCTGTCAAAGACCAGGCTATAAACGGCAAGACTAGAACCCAGCCGACTACTCTGTGAAAGCGCCGAAAGCTAAACTTCAATGGTTTTCTTTCCTTGATTTGTTAATCCATATCGGCGCACCACTGGGATGAATATCGACAAGCAAATAGCCGAGAGAATCGCCGCACTAAAAAATGAGATGCCAGGAAAATAAAATGGCGCATCAGGGCCAGTGAAAACAGCAAATAACTGGGTCATGATAAGAGGCCCAATAATAGCTGTGAGGCTATTCAAGCTGCTTAGAGCACCTTGCAGCTCTCCCTGCGCGTTGGCAGGTATCTGGCTTGTCATTATCGATTGAAACGCTGGGGTCACAAATCCAGAGATCGATGCTAAAGCCAACCAAGGATAAAGCTGCCAGCCCTCGGCGGCAAAAGCATAACCAGAAAAGCCAATAACAATGGCAACCATACCGAGGATACCGGCTCGATAAGCTCCTAAAGCGGGGATAGCCCAGCGAATAAGAAATGCTTGCACCAAGATCATAAAAATACCTGCAAACCCCAGTGAGATTCCAATTTGACGCTCTGACCAAGCGAATTTTTCGATTGTGTAGTATGTCCATGTACTGGGCAAAGAAAGATGGCCTATCATGTAAAGGAAATAGGCGAAGGCCAGGCCGATTACCACTGGGTATTTTCGCAGCTGCATCACCGCGCCGACAGGATTCGCTCGCACAAGCTGGAACGGCCGCCGGTTTTCCTCAGCCAAAGATTCTCCAAGCACAAAATAGCCGTAACATACATTTAATAGCGCCAACCCTGCCGCAGCAAAAAAAGGCACACGCTCACCGAACTCAGCGAGTAATCCACCAATCACAGGGCCGAATACAAACCCTCCTCCAAATGCCGCACCTACCATCCCGAAGCGCTGAGCCCGTTTTTCCTCAGGAGTAATATCCGTTACATAGGCATAGGCAATTGAAAAAGTAGAACTGGCGACGCCAGCAACCATCCGAGCCAAAAACAACCAAAGGAGACTAGAAGAAAACCCCATTAACAGATAGTCCAGCCCGAGTGCCGTTAAAGAGAACAGCAGAATTGGCCTGCGACCAAAACGGTCCCCCAAGTTTCCTAAAATTGGCGCGGCAAAGAATTGCATGACGGCGTAAGAAAACATCAGATAACCGCCAATCCGCGCGGCTTCAAATAGACCAACACCTGAAAGATTCATGATAAGGGATGGCATTACCGGCAGGATAATACCAAAGCTGATGGCATCAATAAAAACAACAACAACAATAAAGCCAAGTGCTTTACTGTGGCTTTTAACATCGATCAGCATACGGGCTTAACTCAAAAGGGGTTCACAAGCGCTCTATGAGACGCCTATCTATAGCCGGCATGATAGAGGAGAAGGCCGATTAACTGAAGCCGAATAAGCTAAGCATTATAAATAACCACGGTCCTGCTCCATTGCGGATTTATAAATGTGCATCGCTTTCGCGACGGGTTTTTAGATAGCAGCCGTACAAAGAACTGAAGCAATCATTCATAAGGAGTACTATTAAATGAACAGACTAAAACTTGCAATGACGTTAGGATTAATGAGTGTTTCCTCGGCTTTAACGGCTCAGGAACATCGAGGCACTTTTGAGACATTCGACAGCGATGGCAATGGCAGCGTCAGCTTCGCTGAATTTCAAGAAAACGACATCAACTTGCTGGGACGCCTAGATACAGATGGAAATGGCGTACTGACAATCGATGAGTTTCTTAATGCATCCTCTGGTCGCGGCCCTCGTCGCGGTAATGGCAATCATGGCGAAAATTCAGATCAAACTAACGAAGAGCAAAGAGCAGACAGGCGCGCGAACATGACAGAGCGTGCAACGGTCGCTTTTCAAGAAATGGACATTGATGGTGATGAGGTAGTATCAGTTGCCGAATTTCAACAAGCGAATTTCCTGAGAATGGATCGGGATAGTAATGGTGTGCTTACAGCTGAAGAGCTTAGACCACCCAGAGGACAACGCGGCAAAGGTCCTAGAGGAGATCGAACTCCTCCGGCATAGGCGGGGAATTTAAGCCGAATGACTGATGAAGAATTAATGCTCGCAATTTGTAAAGGTGACCAATCTGCCTATCAAGCTGTGGTGAAGGAACACCTAAAGCCTATCAGTCATTATGCTTATCGCCTGCTCGGAAATCAGAAAGATACTGAGGATATTACTCAAGAGACTTTTCTAAAGCTTTGGATTAATGCAGCAACATGGCAGCCGGAGAAATCCAAGTTGACGACTTGGCTTCATCGCATAACCCACAATCTATGCGTTGATTATCTGCGCAAACATAGCAGAGTACAGACCCAAGATAACTTCGAGGAACATCTCGTAGATAGTTCCGAAGAAACCAATGACAGGAATGTCGATTTTATACAGCGAGACCTGTGCCGAAACAGTGAGAAAATTCGAATTTTGGATAGCGCCCTGAACCAACTCCCAGAGAATCAGCGCAGCGCGATCATGCTATGTACAGTTCAAAATTTTTCCAACAAGGAAGCAGCTGTTATCATGGACATATCAGTTAAAGCGTTGGAATCAATTATTGCCCGGGGCAAACGCTCCCTAAAAAGCATTATTCGCACAATGGCAGATAACGGCAATACCGACGAATTACTGGAAAAACAAAAGGTACAGTGATGACACTAGAAGATTTCAAACAAACCATAGAAAGCTTGGGCACTGACCCAGCGCATTGGCCTATCGACACTCGTGTAAAGTGCGAAATGCTACTGGAATCCAATTCTGACGCTCGCCTTTTACTTAACGAACAGTCCGAATTAGACCTCCTTTTGCAAAAAATAGAAGCGCCGGTTTTTCTAGGACTTGAAACTCGAATTCTTAATCAAGATCTGCCACCGCGACAGCAATCTGTAATTGATAATATAGTCCAGTGGCTTATCCCAGATCAGCTTGGCGCTCAGCTTTGGCGCCCTGCTGTCGCCGCCTGCCTGCCTTTGGTGTTTGGCGTGCTAGTCGGTAATTTTTTCAGCTTTGGCGTTACTGAACAGGAATTAGCGTTAGAATATTGGGATGATGAACTTGCCTTACTTTCATTCAATGATTTTTCAAGCGATCTCGACGAGGCA
>JBLHVT010000104.1:0-10542 GCA_047628735.1 Glaciecola sp. | reverse complement strand
TTGTCTTCAATTGAATGCCGCCGCGGTTAGCCGCCGGATAAGAGACTGGGCGCAAAAATGGAGGCTAACTTGTTCAGGTTAGCGCCCTCAGCGGTTTTGACTATTAAGGTCTGTATAGTCAGCTCTGTTCGATAAAAGGCAGATTGAAGACGCCTGTCGACCCTAAACCGACCCCGATATCTCGGTTCTGAGGCTGAGGCTTCTATATCTAAATCCTGACATTAAGGCCATAACGGATAGATCGCTAAAATGCTAATGCTCGATTAAAAAATCTGTAATCACCATGGCACAGTCCCCATATCCCCATATCCCCATATCCCCATATCCCCATATCCCCATATCCGCACTATACCTAAATCGCGCATGCTGAAACGAGACCTAGCTGATGGCAGTTAAGAAAGCTTCTTACGAATTTCTCACTTCTCCAGAAACCGGTTGTCTGGGATAAACCTCAATTAGCCTACATTGGTCTTTGAGGGTTAAAACGCCTATCTTGAGCAAGACTATTTAGATAATCATGCGATTGGTGTGCTGCAAACACAGCGAGTTTGCGTATTGGTAGGTGCATTGATGATGGCAACAATCGGTGTCGCGGACTTTTTAGTTTTGGAGGAGGCAAAAGATAAGTTTCTTGCTGTTAGATAGGCTGTTCTGGTCTCAGCCACGCTGATATTTCTGGTCTATACCTGCTCTAGCCATTTTTGTCGACATGCACAAGGCGCGGTCAACTGCATGGTGACATTTATGGGGTTTGGTTTGTCGGCTATTATTTTGATTGCACCAGTGGATACTTCACCTTTGTACTTTGCCGGCAATATGCTGGCTATTTTCTTTGCATATACTTTCTTAGGTCTAGGATTTGTGTGGGCGAATTTAGCTGGGTAGTCGATTTTTATTGGCTTTGTAGGTGCCGATTATCTGTTGGGTAAAACTGGCCTTGAAGATCAATTCATGAATGCTAACTTAATTTTGTGAACGTTCTTTTGGGCATGGTTGTGGCTTATAGCTCTGAATTTTTTTCGCGTCGTGGTTTTTATTTAGGAAACGCGCTTGAGCTAAGACGAGTTGAGCTATAGGGCAATCGGAGTAATTTAGAGGTGCGGGTTGACAAGCGAACCGAGCAAGCTTTGGCGGACACTAAAGCAAACACAGATTTTCTAGTCAATATGAGTCATGTAATTCGCACGCCGATGAGCGGACAAAAGGCTATTGGAAAATTTGGCTTAAAGAGTCACGACCTGATCTTCATGGGTTGTCAGATGCCGGGTATGGATGGGTTTGAAACAACTGTTGCTGTTCGGGCGCAAGAACAAGAGGGGGGGCTTAAGCAAATCAGTGATAGTTACATTGACTGCCAATGCTGTGGAAGGAGAAAAAAAGCGGTGTTTAGATTCTGGCATGGACGACTCTATGTCTAAAAGCTTCAGCTTGGCTGGATTAACTCAATTTCTGGATCGCTGGAGTTTCTGCGAGGATAAAAACAGCTGTTAGGCTTGATGCCTTGGCCTGTAAGTTAGATCTAATAAATCTTCTAATTTTTAGCAAAATCACAGACAATAAAACGCTAGGTAATTAGACGGTGAGATTAGGCGTTTTCCTAGTGTTAGACACCCTTGGGGTAATTACACTGCCGCCTCTTTTAACTTCTTTTAACCTCTTATAGACTGTTAAGGTTTATAGTTAGAACATTTTTAAAGCCGCATTAGACACATAGACGACCGTCTTGAAAATGATGTATCAAGGGCCAGATTTCGCTGGTCGTTAGAAAAAAGGATGAATTTCAATCAAGCTTTTAGCTGTTCATAGACAGACTTCTAAAATACTTAAGTGGGTGGCGATTCCCTTAGGGGTGATTCTCTTCATTGCCCTTATGCTGCTATTTACTGACGTCCTCAAAGCAGATTTATCATGGGACGATGGCACTAGGTTAAACCCAGTGGTCGCTCTTTTTATATTGGGCACTGGAATTTTAGCGAGCACGTATACCTTTATTTTTGTGCTTGTAGCGGCAGTGAAATTGATTTTTAGAGCACCGTAAAGGTGCGATAAAGATGCGTTAAAGGTTTCTACCCAAGCGCAAAGGAGAGTAATGGCTAATGCCCGAACCTTTTCAGATTATAAAACGATCGGTTAAAATTAAGAGTGGTTCTTTTATGGATCAATGTGTGTCAGGATTCGAAATATGCCACAGCTTAACAGTGGCTAATAAAAATAATGCGGCGTTACGTCGACAAGGAATCTGAAAATTGAACGGTGAAGTACACTTAGAAAAATTGCTGGCTTTTTTGCAGCCGGAATTATTAGTAGACGAGTTTGTTTTTTGTTCTAGCGAAACAATGAACTTAACCGACGCTTTAGAGTTAGATCCAGTTGCCACCTTTCGAGAAGAAGAAGGGCTTAGTCTTGTTTTAACCAAAAGAGCAGCTATGCGAGCTGGTTTCGATTTCTCCTTAGTCTTTAAATGCATTACCCTTACAGTTCATTCCAGTCTTGATTCTGTCGGACTAACTGCGGCGGTTGCCAATCGCTTATCAAATCATAGTATTAGTACCAACGTAGTTGCAGCGTATTATCATGATCATGTTTTTGTCCCATTATCCAAAGCTGAACAAGCCCTCCAGTTACTCACTGATTTTCAGAGCTAATCACTGGTCATCTTGCTTAGACTATTTTCATAATCTAAGTGCCTGTGGTGTTGAAGCTCTTTATAGCTGATTTTACCTAAACCGTCCGTGATGCTCTGGATCTGAACAGTGCCTTAGGTGACTATCTTTTACATGGGCAGAGCATGGGAATCATAGCAAAGGGTCTGTTATAGTCGGTTGTAGTTGGTTGTAGTTGGTTGTTTTTGCTTACAGCTGGCTTTAATAAAAGTCAGCCTAAGCTACTTTAATTCACTTATAGGAGATGCGCATGAAGAAAACACTTTTGGGGCTAGCCACTGCGGCGATGCTGATAAATACCGCTTGGGCTGTTGAAGATGTTGATCCCTCGCTGGAAGGAATAGTGAATTTTCTTCAGTATAGCGAAAATTTTGCAAGCGCAGGCCAGCCTAGTGCAGAGCAGTTTGCTGCTATAGCCGAGCAGGGGTTTGAAAGAATTGTCTATATAGCCTTTACCAATAATCAGAATGCTTTGCCAGATGCTGACCAGGTAGTAAAAGGCTTGGGTATGGAATATATGCACGTGCCTGTAACGTTTGATAATCCTCTTCCGGATGACTTTTATGCCTTTGCAGATTCCATGCAGCGAAACACTGATAAGAAAACCTTGCTGCATTGCCAGGTGAACGCTAGAGCGACCGCGTTTAGTTTTTTGTACAGAGTTATTCATGAGGACATATCGATCACAGAGGCTAAGGCAGATATGAATATCGTATGGCAGCCGAATGAAGTATGGCGAGACTTTATCTTTGAAGTGCTCGCGCAAAATGATATTTCACCAGATTGTGAAGGCTGCGACTGGACGCCCCCACCACCAAGAGAGCAATAGCTGGCTAATTAGTATACCTCAACGTCAAATGAGGTGGATCGGTAGAGGTGTCTGTCTAGTTACGCAGACACCTAAGCTCAATACTGTGAGCCTAAAATCAGTTCGAAAAAAAAGGCGAGTTCATTGAACTCGCCTTTTTTTGGCTAAGGTTAATCAGTTCTTATTCAGAGCCGCCTTCCTCAACATCCTGCCAAGTATAGAAACCCATGAACATCTCTTCCCAGCTCTGCTCACCCCAAACGATTTCGCTGCTTGGGTCAGGATTGAAAGGGTTTTGAGATGAGTTGTCAAAAGCGCCTGTGGCTACAATCTTAGTGCCAGCAGGAACTCTTAGAGGTGTTTCAAGCTCATGAGCTAACTGCCAGTTAAACGAGTAGGCCGGCACTGAAAGAAGCATCTCTTCGCTACCGTCTGGATACTGTGCGACAAAACTCATACGTTTACCGCGAAAGTGCATATGTGGCATCAAGCTGCGAATTTCAGCTTCGTCTTTCACGTAGGTAACCAATTCCATTTCATGGTCTTTTGCATTAGCTGGAATTTGAACGCTAAAGGCATTGCCAACGCCACCTGACATTCTTTTTTCTGGAACAACGCCGTCTTCATAAAAGTAAATGCCAATCTCAGTTTCGTCAGTCATTTCCTTGCCAGCGGTTGTGTAATGCATCTGAAGGTTCAACTTAGTGCCGGCCTTCAGTAAGCCGCCAACGCCTTCAGGATTAAGCTGCACAGCATTGCCCGGTGCATAACCGGTAACGGTACCTTGATCAGGGTCGCCGCCGCCAAGAAGAGTGCTTATATCAATCTCAGGGTTCTCTCTGAATATTTTATCGATGTCAGGACGGCCACCGCCTGCAACTGATGCAAATAGCTCAGCTCGGACCGCTGCAGCCCTTTCTTCTGGCAGGCTGTTAATGGCAGCAAACAACGCCTCTTGAGGGTTGGCTGCGCCACCTGGGCCAATTACTGTTGTAATAATGTGGTGAAGGACCTCAGGTGATCCTGGAGAGACTTCACTGCCTCGAATCCAAACGTCTTTTTCGAGGCCTAGATCGATCGGAATATCCATGTAGTCGACCACACCGGTCGCAGGAATCGTCTGGGCTGGCACTTTAACAATCAAGTCAGGTTCACCTAGTGCCCATTTAGTGTCAGGCCAGACCAAGTTTGCCAGCGGATCGACGTCTCCGTCGACAGCAGAACCAGCATTCACCCAGCGGACTAGTTTTTGCATTTCCTCGTCGCTAAGGTTCATTTCATTTTTCATTTTGTGGCCAACTTTATTGTCGATTTGGCCCGGTGGCATACGTTTTGTCATGACCACTTCGCGAATCATTGGTGACCAACCCTGTACAGCTAAGTTGCTGTCCATGGCAAAGGGGGCTATTCCGCCCTCACGGTGACACTCGGCGCAGTTCTCAGCAATGATGGGCGCTATGTCTTGAGTATAAGAAAGATTGGCATGTAGGTCGGCATTGATTAATTCAATCGCAGGACCCGAAGCAGCCACTTCTATAAGATCGTTATTCTCACCATTCACCGCAGCCTGAATACTTGTTTCAAGCTGATCTCCGGCAGGACCACGATAAAGAAGCTCGAAATTGCTAGGGTCGTAGAGAACCACTTGGTCCATGTGTTGGATCCCGAGCATCTCGGTAACCAGCTGCGTATCATCCATTAGCACAGACGCATCAACGCCTTTGGAGGCTAAAATGTCTGCCACAGCGGCTCGGTCCGATTCCATGCCAGGGTTCATCAAAAAAAATGCAACGCCAAGATCCGCATAGGTAGCTTGCAAGGCGCTAAATTGGGTCAGGTCTGTAGTAGATGTGAAAGGCATAATTACAGCAGCACTGTGATCGTCGTACCAAGCCATGTGCTGAAACGCACCTTCATGGTCGATAAGTGCAAAGTCGCCAACGCGCTCACCGGCGTGCACTGACAAGGCCGATGCTGTGATTGCAACAGATAGGGCTAAGCGTAGAGTTGATTTCACGAGATGTTCCTCTAAGTAATTTGTTTTTTGTTTCTTCTTTAAGTGTACTTAGTTTTTCCAAGAAATCAGCCCTTTTTTAGTCAAATTGTTACCAACCTACCCAGAGCCTCTGGAGGGCAGTCATAGCATGGGCTTGAGGAAATTAGGGAAAGAGATTTAAATAATCAGGCAAAGCCACGGAGCGTGAGCGTTACCGACGGTGGTAGCAGACATTTCGGGCTTTAGTTACTAAAAATTGAAAGCATGAATTTTTGGCCTAAATCGTGTCAAAAGGTAACAAATTACTGTGAAGGCAAGGTTGGCGGTTCGGCAACAATCTCGATATGAGACTGATGTCTTCCTATGGTAGCTTTACAGCCTGCTGACTTTCGCCTTCTGAACATGAGGATGCTATGTACGAAGAAAATTTCTTAGTCGATGCGCTCTACTATCTTTGCGCCGCGGTTATCGCTGTTCCGCTTTTTAAGAAAATTGGTCTCGGTTCAATCTTGGGCTATCTTTGTGCCGGAGTAGTGTTAGGCCCGCACGTTCTCGGTTTGGTTAGTGATCCGGAAGAAGTTCTTCATTTTGCTGAGTACGGTGTAATCCTTTTACTGTTCATTATTGGCTTGGAGTTAGCGCCACAAAGGCTCTGGACCATGCGCGGTCAGATTGGCCTGATAGGTGGCAGTCAGCTGGTGATTTCTGCCGCTGTTTTAACTGGCGCCTTTTACCTTACTTCACTGAGCTTTCAACAATCCTTGGTGCTGGGTTTGGCCCTTGGCCTTTCTTCGACGGCATTCGCAATTCAGCTGATGAGTGAAGAACGAATTCTTGCCTCCCCTTTAGGCCGCAAAGGTTTCTCTATTCTCCTGCTACAAGATTTGGCCGTTGTACCGATTTTACTGCTTGTTGGGGTTTTGGCTCGGAATGGCGGGCCGGGCGAAAGCTCTTATCCTTGGTACTACTCGATCGCTGCCGTTGTTGGTGTGCTGATATTTGGTCGATTCGGGCTAAACCATGTGCTCGCAATGGTGGCCCAGACCAATAATAGAGAGGTAATGACAGCCGCAAGTTTGCTGATTGTAGTCAGCGTTGCTGTGCTAATGAACGCCGTCTCTCTTTCTATGGGCTTGGGCGCTTTTCTGGCAGGGATTATGTTGGCAAATTCTGATTTTAGGCATCAGATTGAATCAGATATAGAGCCCTTTAAGGGAATATTGCTAGGCTTGTTTTTTATCGCTGTCGGCATGACGCTCAATATTGATCTGCTTCTGCAAAGCCCCTTTTTGATGGTGTCGGCCGCGTTGGCGCTGATCACCATCAAAACCCTTGTAATCGCTGCGGTTCTTAGAAGAAATCGCGTCTCATATAAGGAAGGCTTTCAGCTCGGGCTGATCCTTTCGCAAGGGGGCGAGTTCGCTTTTGTAATTTTGTCCGAAGCCTCTCAAGCGGGAATGTTCAGCGCAGAGATATCCGGCCAAGTTACGCTAGTAGTTGGTTTATCAATGGCGCTGACATCGCCTCTTGTAGTTTTACACCACAAAATTTGGCGTGCGCGCAGTGAGTCTCAGCCGGAAATAAATGCGCACTGGGATACTCATGAACCTGAGGTGATCATTGCTGGCTTTGGACGTTTTGGTCAAATCATTGGCCGAATGCTGTCAGCGCGCCATATTCCTTTCACCGCAATGGACAAGAGCCCAGCTCATGTGGAATTTGTTAAGCAATTTGGCAATAGAATTTTTTTTGGCAACATGACTCGGCTCGATCTCATGCGATCGGCTGGAATTAAGCATGCGAAAATAATGGTTGTTGCTGTGGATGATATTGAAGAATCGCTTGAAATTGTTGCGCTGGTGAAAAAGCAAAACCCAAGAACGCGCATTATTGCGCGTGCAACCGATCGCACTCATGCTCGGCGCTTATTAGCTAGCGGCGTTGAGCATGTCATTAGAGATACCTTCGCCAGCAGTCTGGAGGCGGCGACTAGAACCCTCGAGCAATTAGGTTATCCAGAAGGCCGAGCCCTTGAAGTCACCGAAATGTTTCGTAATCACGATGAGGCTATGCTGCAAAACTCAGTTGAGCATGTAGATGACGTTGATAAGCTTCACAAACTGGCGCGCGAGGGCAGGCAAGAGCTGCAAGAGCTTTTCGAAAAAGATAGCCGTTGAGTTAGCGGCTCGCGGTTACGTTCATCTTTATCGAGTAGAGGCTTGTTCTTGCTGTCATGAATAAGGTCTTGCCGTCTGCGCCACCGAAGCCGACATTTGCTGGCATCTGCGGCGTTTCAATAAACTCGATTTGCTCACCCTGAGGATTGCGAATGCTAACGCCCCCAACCCAAGTTAGATACACATTTCCCTGTTGATCCAAAGTCATACCATCAGATCCTTGGTCGGCGAATTCGATTTTGTTATCGAGAGAACCGTCCGCATTAATATCAAAACGGAAAACCTTTCGAAGTTCAGTGCTGGCAATATAAAGGTGCTTGCCATCTTCTGTACCAACCACGCCGTTGGGCTTTGGTATGTCTGTAATCACTGGCAACACATGGCTTCTATCTTGGCTGATTAGGTATACGTATTCACCGTCTTGAGAAATCTCTCCTGGGGGAAAGTTGTACCTTGGATCCGTAAAATAAATGCTGCCGTTGGGGTTAACCCAAAGATCATTAGGGCTGTTAAAAGGTTTGCCAGCGTAGGTGTCGACTACTGTAGACATGCTGCCATCTGCCGCTAATTTGCTGATTCGCTGTCCGGACTGCTCGCAGATCAATAAGCTGCCATCTAAATCCAATGTCAATCCGTTAGCGTGATTGCTTGGCGAATAAGCGGCTGATATCTGGCCGCTAGCGTTCATTTTGTGAACAGTATTATTGTTGATATCGGTAAAAAAAAGATTACCTATTTGATCTGCGACAGGACCTTCAAGAAAGCCGAAACCAGAGGCCACCTCAATGACGTGTGCCTGCGTGGCGATAAGTTGGACTGAAGGCGCGGCAGCATTCGCTGTATGGAGAGCATAGACCGCCCAAAGCAGGGACACAGTCACATATTTTAGTAGATATTGCGTAAAAGTTTGCATCGTAAATTTCCTGTGAGGTCGTAGTAAGAGGCCACATCGAAAGCCGGACAAAAGATTTTGTTCAGTGTTGCATAAAAAATCGCATAAAATGCGAGTCAATAGCCACAAGGGCGCTGCGGCAGAGCCAAATTGTAGCGTTAAAAGACTTTATTGCGGAAGATGCCTTGCTCGAAGAGCACAAGTGATCCCAACGGTCATTGCATAGCGTATGATTGTTATTCCCTAGACAAGTCTTAAATTGCTTACGTCTGCTCTTAAACAGACAAGTAAACTTGGGGCAAATTCTAATCACCTGTGGCAATAGATTCATGACAAAAGCAGTAATTCTTCTTAATTTAGGTACGCCATCCGAGCCCACGGCTAAAGGCCTTCGAAATTTCTACAAATACTTTTTCTCAGATCCTTTTGTATTTGATTTCAACCCAATTGGCCGGTGGCTACTCAGAAATTTGATCATCATTCCTTTTAGGGCACCTAAAACAGCTAAGGATTATGCCGAGATATGGATGGACGGGGGCTCGCCGTTAAAAGTCTATGCAGATCGTCTGCAAAACAGCCTGCAGGGCATGTTTGACGACGCTGGCGAAGATATTGCTGTCTTTAATGGCATGGGCTACAGCAAGCCTTTTGTCTGGGATGCCATGGCGGCAATTAAAGAGCAGGGCATAACTGAAATTCTTGTGTTGCCCATGTTTCCCCAGTATTCAACTGCCACCACAGCTTCGGTGTTTCACGAAGTCAAAGAGCAGGCGAAGAAATGGGAGACAGCGCCTAAAATCCATTTCGTTGACGACCTTTACAGTGAGCCTGCATTCATCCGAGCCTGGACTACCTTGATCAACAAGCATCTCGAGATCAATGACTATGATCACGTAATTTTTAGTTATCACGGCCTCCCGGAGCAGACGATTAAGAAATACGATCCTGAAAACTATTGCCAATTTGGCGATTGTTGTAAAACTATCACCGACAAAAACCGACTTTGCTACCGGGCCCAATGTGTTCAAACTACTTTAGGCATCGTTGACGCCTTGGGATGGAGCGAAGACAAATACTCCATCGCTTTCCAGTCCAGATTTGGCAAGCAGCCGTGGATAAAGCCATACCTTGATGAGCACATGATTGGATTGGTCGAGAAGGGCCTTAAAAAAGTGGCCGTGGTGACTCCGTCGTTCGTGTCGGACTGCCTAGAAACTATCCATGAGATTGGTATCGAATATAACGAGGAATTCATTGAAGCGGGCGGAGAAGTGTTTCAGCTTGTACCGAATCTGAACGACGATCCCGCATGGTTTCGCTCAGTTTACGAAATTTCCAATAAGCATTTAGCGCTGATGCCCGCGCCAACACCTGTTTCTTGAGACTGCTCTCAACTTATTGTTTTTAGCTGCACACCCGCGAGAGCTGATTTGGGTTTTATCATATTCTGCAGGTTCTCAATTGGGGCATTTTAACCGATTTTTGAGAGGAGAAATTGGCCCAGCAAAGCTCTTCGGTGAAAGATCAGTGCAAGTTTGCTGGTGTATTACTGACAATAAGAATGCATAACCGAGCAAGCTCTTAAGACGTGTTCTAATAAATCAAATCCTCTACCTATCCAATGGCGGTCTTGACCCGAAAGAAGCAGATCCGATCACCCTTCGCGAGCGCAGAACCTTAGCCAGCACTATATTCTTAATATTGCCCGTGGCTAGCGGCTTGATTATTTCCAATTTTTACAGCGACCGTGCCCGCGCCAATTTTTACATTGCGTCGGGTACCGTCGTCGTATTTTTCAGTTTATATATTCAAGCCCATTTGAAGGGACAACTGCTCGCTTCTCAAATCCTTATTTTCGCCTTTTAGGGTAGTTATGTGTCTGGCGATGCTGACAGTGGGGGTTGGAGGTAATACTTGGGCTGGGTTGCTCTGTTTGCCGGGCGGTTGGCAGAAGTCATTTCGGCTGTTATTTGCGTTATCACTCTTTGGGTTTTCGCGGTGATGGA
>JBLHVT010000103.1:0-10694 GCA_047628735.1 Glaciecola sp. | reverse complement strand
GATGGTCGCAAGAAGAGCTTGCTAAGAACCTTGGAGTTTCGAGGCAGGCAGTGAACGCAATTGAGCGAGGCAAGCACGATCCTTCTTTGACGCTGGCGTTTGCAATCGCAACAGTTTTCGAAAAACCAATAGAGGCTATTTTTAATCCTGAGATTTAGGCAGATTCCAATCATGATCTAAATCATAGGAAGCGCTAGGCAAGGAAATAGTGATTGGGGTGTTTCTCCGCGTGCGTTGACGACGACAAGATAGGAAAAAAGTGGGAGAGGGCTTTATTGGGATGAGCGGCTTCACCTTACTCCCTTACTCCCTTACTCTCACCGTCCTTATTCTGTATTTTTATCTTGGTCCACAATAGATAATCGCAAAAGGTAACAACATTATGAAAAGAATATTTCTGTTCGCTGCAGCAATGCTTATAAGCATGACGGTGGTTGCCCAGTCGTTTAATGAGTGGAAGATAATTCACGCGGGTACATTACTGGCAGATGCGCGTGAGGAAGCCAAAATTGAGCAAAGCATCGTTATCAGAAACAATGCCATTGTTGAAATTCGCGACGGTTATGTATTGCCTAATCAGGTTAGTGGCGCTGGCAATGCAAAAGTTATCGATTTAAAAAACCAGTTTGTGATGGCCGGTCTTATTGATTCTCATACTCATATTCTTTCTCAGCAAGAAGCTAATGGCCGGGAAATTCGAGTAACCCGTTCATCGGAGTTAAGCACCTTGATGGGTGTTGAGTTTGGCATGCGGACGCTGCGAGCAGGTTTCACCACGATTAGAAATGTCGGAGCAGATCGAAACGCTATTTTTGCCCTGCGTGATGCAATCAATCAGGGAATAATAATGGGGCCGCGAATCAAAGCCGCGGGTCAGGGCTTAAGTCCAACAGGAGGTCACGGTGATGCAGGTGGTTTTCGTGATGACATCTTTCCCCATCCGCATTCTGGTATTTGTGATGGTGTCGCGGAATGCCGTAAGGCTGTTCGCACACAAATCAAGTACGGCGCAGACCACATTAAATATGTCGCCACCGGCGGCGTGCTCAGCCAGACTGCAACAGGCACTGGTCAACAATTTACCGATGAAGAACAGGTCGCGATAGTACAAGCGGCTCATGCTATGGGGCGGAAGGTAGCCGCTCATGCGCATGGTAAAATAGGTTTGGAAGCGGCACTTCGCGCCGGAGTTGACTCTATCGAGCATGGCTCTTATCTGGATGAAGGGACAGCGAAGTTATTTGTGGCCACTGGCGCATATTATGTCCCGACTTTAATCGCGGGTTATACGGTGGCGCGAATTGCCACAGAGCAGCCTGAATTTTTTGTGCCAGCAGTACGTCAAAAAGCTTTAGAGGTGGGGCCTATCATGAGCAATGCACTGCGGATCGCTTATGAAAATAATGTGAAGATCGCGTTTGGTACCGATGCCGGCGTTAACGATCATGGCACCAATGCCTATGAAATGGTGTTGATGAATGAAGCGGGCATGCTAGAGCGGGACATTTTGATTTCAGCCACTGTGAATGCTGCAGACCTTATGGATTTAACAGACATTACCGGCACTATTGAGGCAGGAAAAGACGCCGATATTATTGCTTCTCAGGGCAATCCGTTGGATAACATTGCCACACTTCTTAAGCCAACCTTCGTTATGGCACGAGGCAATGAAATAAACTTAGACGTGCCTCCTATTGATCTGTTCCCGTGGCCAAACCTTTAAAGCGGTAGCGGTTTAGACAAAAGGGCTGAACCCTTGTCTTGCGGCGTTCAAAATGCTGGACAATGGCGTACTTGGGAGATACATTTTGCTTGTCCTATGATTAGGCACAAAGACTAGGCGAGAGCTCTTGATTCAACCCTGATCATTTTGTTAACACTCTGCACGGGAGATAAATATGATAAGAAAGTCCCTGTATTCCCTAACACTTGTGGCGGCGCTTGCGGCTTTCGCAAGTCCAGCTCAAGTCTCTGCTCAGGCTATGGAATCGGTTGTGCCATTTAAAGTCGGCACTTTTGCGATTAACGATGTACCCACTGTTGGTTTGGTCCTGCAAGATGATCAACTGATCATTGATTTGGCCGCGGCAAACCGCGCCATGGAATTGAGGCCGCAATATAGTGCCATCACCATGCCCAAAGACATGCTTGGTCTTATTGAGCAATATGGCTACGGTTTAAAGTTTCGGATCTATGAGGTGGTTAACTGGCTTACAGAAGAGAACTTGCTAAGGGGCAGTGATCGCCCGAGCTATGTGCATCCGGTGGGCTCAGTAGACATCATGGCGCCGATTCAATACCCAAGTAAGCTCATGAACGCCGCTGTAAACTTTTACACACATGCCTGTGAGGGCTGTAATGCCGACGAACAGGCGGCTAGAAACAGAGAGCGCAGAGAGGATAGAGGGGTACCGTATTTATTCCTGAAGCCAACTCGTGGCGCAATTATTGGTGACGGTGATGACATTATTATGCCTTTTGGACGTGATCGCATCGAATGGGAAGTAGAAATGGCCATCGTTTTTGGCCGCACCGGCAAGTACATCTCGGCAAATCGTGCTTACGATCACGTGTTTGGCTATATGGTCGCAATGGATATATCTGACCGCGGTGGTCGTCCACCAGGCGGCTACGGCTCCGGGTCGGATTGGTTTGTGGGCAAGGGTCATGACACCTTCGCACCCCATGGTCCTTGGATCGTGCCAAAAGAATTCTATGGTGATCCCATGGAGCGTCTGCACCAGACTCTAGTCATTGATGGTGTAACCGTTCAGGAAGCTAGGGCTGGAGACATGATCCACAATATTCCTGAGCTCATCGAATACGCCTCGTCTCTTATCACTATTTTTCCTGGTGATGTTATGCAAAGCGGAACGTCAGGTGGAACTGGTGCTGGTCGGGTAGAGCGCGCTTCGGGCTCAGGCTACCTGATTGATGGTGAGACTATTAGTGCCAACATAGAAGGCATTGGTACCCTGACTCACACCGTCAGGATTGAGAAAAGCATTCCTGATGATCTGTCTGGCTCGCAATTACCTCCGGTAAGTACTTACCGGCCTTAACAGTTATCAGCTCTAGCTGAATTAACTAAAGAAAATTAAGGGGCGTGTTTATTTCTCAAATAAACACGCCCCTTTTCCTTTTCGGGCGCTATAGAAGTTTGCTGATTCCAGTAAAATTTAGTCTTTTTCCTTTTTCCTTTTTCCTTTTTCCTTTTTAATTGATTCACGAGATCAGCAACTTTTTTGGAAAGCTTGCCGTGATTTTGTTCCCGTGGACGGTTTAATTTCAATCAGGAGTTCTTGTTATAGGCCATAAATACCGCCTCGAGTTGAGGGGCATAAAATGTGAAAAGCGAACCTTTTGCCAAGGCAACTGAGAGCGGCTGTGTATTTACCTATGGGGCACCTACTTCGTTGCGCCGATTGGCGCGGGGTCTCCATTTTAGTCGGTCATAAAAGAAATTAACTCGGAGCTGCCTAATGCCTATCTAAGTGCAATTTTAACTAAAAGAGAATACAAAGGTCGTCCGAGGCAGTCAGTTAAAGGACGCTATGAGCATAAGCACTCCAGCAAAAGATAGGCTGCTGATGTTTTTTCCGGGGGACTAGCGGGATTGGCTTAGTGCGCTCTTGATTTTTTTAACCCGCGCAGTTCCTCTATAACAAGTTTTGCTGAGAAGCTTGCATAGGAAAGCTTAAGCCCTAAGGGCTAAGGGCTAGAGTAGAGGAGGCTTAAGAGGAAAGGCTTGCTTAAAAATGTAGCGTGGAAAAGTCTAATGTAATTCTCGAAATAAGGCTATAGCAGTACTTTTCGGCAGGCGATACCTAGCTCAGTGTTGGACATGTAGGGGATAGGGTAAAGCCATCGAAACTCTCGGTGCGCGCGTAGCTTTGGTTTTTATTTATTTCAACAATTCTCGTATTGTCAGTAAGTTAACTTGGCGAAACAGGAAAATCGATTAATCGAGTATATAATTAAGCACGCATTCAACGGCTGCAAAAAAAATCACATAACTATTTTGGAGTCTATCGAGGCGAGAATATTGAATTTCAATCAAGCACCGCTTTGAAGACGGCAGACTCGGTGGCTAGAAATTATTCGGGGTAGTTTTTCCAATGAGTTATTCGATACTTTAAAGGATCAGCGAGAACATTTTTGCGGGCTTTACTCACCTCACTCGAAGTCATGTCCTCGAAGTCATTAGGCAGAGTTTCGGCATTGAATTTATGCAAAATCCAATTGATTACAGCGGTAAGTTCCATGTCATCTATAGGGGCAGAAGCAGCACCTGGAATTTGCACAAGATAATTGCGCATTTCTGGTACCTTTACCATTTCGCCGAGCTCGCCGACTAACGTGGGCACGTTAGGAGGGCTGCCTTCGCCGGTGACTCCATGACAGCCTGTGCAATAAAGAAGATAGTTAATGCGTGCACTGGCAGCCTGCAGCGATACCGGCGCAAAAGCTAGAAATGCAGCGGCGAGGCCGGTCAGTATGAAGTTTGTTCGATTCACTAGTTCGATTCGTCTGTTGTCCCAAGCACTAAGGACACAGTGCAATGATAGCTAGTATTTTCAGTCCCGAAACACCACAAGACGGTATTGCTGTTGCTGTTAAAGTAAACCGGCTTATCACCTTCAGTATTGTGACAGCTACATCGAGCACATACGGCCTTACCGCAGCAATCATTATAAGACATGAGGTAATCCCGGCCATCCACAGGGTTTCTGCAAGTGCCTACCCAGGTGATTGGAGATGGCTCGCTGCCAGGAGGGCAAGAGGTATACGTGCCTCCACAGCAGGTACATAAAGTGCCGCTCATGGCGCAGTAGCGCCAGTATTCGCAGCTTTGCGGGTCGCCAACTTCTTGGACAGAGCTTTGGGCAAACGAACGTGCCACCGGCAGCAATGGAAACGCTGCCGCACCTGCTAGCATCATTCCAAGGCGGGAGAGAAAGTGGCGTCGCGATAGTTTTCGCGCAAACGCTAAACTTGTGCGTTTGGCATTTTCGTCAATCCAGTAATAACTGCGATCCAGAATTTTATCAATATTCATGAGGTGGTTTCCATCGCCTTAGGTGTTTCGTCTACGTTAGCTGCTCCACTTTCTAAGTTCCCTAGGTATTCCTGCACTGAGGTAATGCCGGAATCCATTGATTCAATGAGGCTTTCCATGTGTTCTCGAGTATTGACTAAACCTTTGCCTCGCAGCGTGCCGTCGGCGGCAATTAATACTGCAAAAGGCAGCTTGCTCACTTCGAAAGTCCTGCCCAGTTCTTCAGACAGAAGATAAGGAGTATCGTCCAGATTCATGTCTGCGCTATAGTTTTGATGGCTACTGATTTCATCGCCGTCGCTTGCCAATATCAGTCGCATTCTATTCGCTTCCGAGCGCACTAGCATTTGCGCCGTAGGCACCAGAGCCTTGCAAACCGGGCAAGTTGGAGACACGTATAATATAAAAGTGGCCAAGTCGTTTTTGTCGACGCCACCTATGGTTACTGCGTCACCGTTAAGAGCTGTAAGTTCTAGAGCTTGAGTTAGTTCTCCCACCTTGGGGCCTGAGGTCGGCATGAGAGCACCAGCTGGCGCGATCCGCTCGTGTAATATTCCCACCTGCCGCGTCAATGCAAATACCATTAATGCCAAGGCGATTGCGGCGATCCATAAGATGATGTTGGAGATAATTAGAGCTTCAATCATTGGCAAGCCTGCCTAGATGGCCGCGCCAAGACCTTATGATTCGGTTTGTGGCCATTAGTTGAGTTAGGGAAGCATAGAGTAAAACGAGGACTAGTAGCGCGCCTGCTAAGCCGACGTAGTCGATAGCGCCGAGTTGCCGGGAAGTAATCGGAGTCAGTACAGTCAATGTCAATAAGGCTAGGCAAGCGTTTCGCCAAACTAAATTAGTGGAAATGGACTGCTGGGACTCATTGCCTTTGTCACTGGCAGTCGACTTTCTAGCAGAAGCAAGACTGCATCCACAGTCCAAATCCGTCCTGCCGCGCAGGAGATTAACGGCAATAGCCAATCCATAAGCCACAAGGAGACAAGCACTCGCAATAGCGATTATTGGATAGCGCGAGCCTAACAGACCTGCTTGAAGCCAGCCTATTGCAAGCATCAATTCGACTACCGGTATGCTCAGTGCAGAGGCGCTGAGCATAAAGCGAGGTAAGATCTCATAGGCCTTCAAAATAGATAGGAACGTGTTCTTGTCATCCATCTTATGCAATGCCGCTAGTGCAAACATGAGCGCAAAGCCTATTGCAATCACTCGGATAAATAGCGGATCTATCACGCCTAGAAATCCTCAAACATGCGCGCGCTCGGGGTATCGATAGTGCGCTCAAAAGCAAAGGTAAGTGCATTGTATACGTGAGTTCCTCCCTCATCATCGCCAACGATGAGTTTAGGGTTTGCTTCCTGAGTAACCATTAAACTGTCTATGGGAACTTCTACTTCAATGCGGTGCAGACGGCGTTGGGTTTTGCTGTCGACTACCCATATTTGTGTGCCTGGCTCGTGGTGCGTATCGATTTCGCCTTCGTGCATGGCAATATAAAGTAAACCGGTATCTCGATGAGCACTGAAAAATTCTGTGCCGCCAGGGCGCCAGTCATCTTCGCCCTCGGGAACAACGCTCCAAGGCTCGCTGATTTGGATCTCATCGTCATCGGTGCCAACAGAAAAAATACGCCCTGCGTGAGTTATTAGAAACCACCCTTGCGCAGACCGTGCTGTTCGGTCGAACACTGCGTCATCAATAACATCAAAGAAAATGTCGCTGCGCACTCGGTTTTGCTCAAATCCACTTACATCCAGCTGAATTAGTTGCAAGGTGCCATCGCCACAGATTTGCAAGAAATCCATGTCCGCCACCGGCATAATCACAGCACAGCCCGGGGTAGAGACTTCGTATATAAAAAGTCTGTCTTGAACGTCAACTATGGAAACGGAGTGCCCGGGGTTCATGTTTAAGAGTGCGAGAAGTCGTCCGTTGTTCATCAAGCCAAGATGGTTTCTAACGGACAATCGTGCCATGTGATTTGGAATAATTATTTCAGCAACCGGGCTCAAGTTATCATAGTCATATACTGATACGAGGTCTGTGCGCTGACCGTGCACTCCTCTAGCAACATAGGATTCGGCTGCATAAAACTCTCTGCGCGGCCCCCATTTTGTTACTGCCGGGGTATCGCGAGACAGTGACAATAACCCTTGCATTTCACCGGTAGTGGCATCGAAGATGTATCCGCCGTTGCCTGTTTTTGAAATAAACCAGTTTTCACCGATTTCTGGCAGAGTCTCAACTGAAATCTCCTCAGGGGTGATTTGTGCAAAAGACAAAGGGGCGACTAGGCAGGCTGCTAGGCCTAGGAAGAAGGAATTGAATGATTGAAAGCAGTTGCTGAAATTTGCTTTTTTTAAGCAGTTGCTAATAGAGGTGAAGCTGCCCATTATTAATCTCCTCAGAGGGTAGGCGTGCTGATAGGCTATGGCTAGCTTTATTTTTCAGCTTATTTCCTGATTGTATCTTATAAGTTCCAGAATCTCTCTGCTTTTTTGGAAGGGGGGTTCCGTTTTCAGCAGGCCTCTTTACTCTTCGCGCAGGGCATTCGCTTTTTAGTGAGTGGAAAAGTTCTTAATATCCTCTCAAGGTACAATCTAAAACATAATTATTTTGCCGCTAATTAGCAAAAAGGTGCCAGTATGATTCTTCGGTCTGTCCTCAAACAGGCTTGCTCAGGGCTGGAATGATGGCGGCATAAAATGGTGCGCCCGTGCCAAAAAGGGGCAGAGAATCTCAGCTATAGGTTATTCGCTAAATTGTACCGGCTAGAGCCTTTTGCGTGTACAAAAAAGCTAGTGACAGTGGTAGTCTTCACGCCTTTATAAAAAGTAAAAAGTGTTCAATCTTTTCAAATATAGTCTGCAACCAGGCTGAGGTAATTGAAATGGCATCCCCCACTTCTCAAGTAATCGCGTTAACTGCATTTAGCACAATAGCTGCGCGTTCTGTTTTTTCGTTCACTATTTTCCTATGTTCCACATTGATACAAGCACAGGGTTTGCCTTCGATAGAAGATACTGTTGCAAACTCCAGCAAGATGGAGGGTTATTTCAATCTCTATTGGGATGATTCAAGCGGTAAAATGTACTGGGAGATAGACAAGCTTGACACCGAATTTCTGTATCAAATTTCAATGGCTTCTGGCCTTGGCTCTAACCCTGTTGGTATTGACCGCGGTCAACTGCGTGGCACCTTTGTCTTGTCAGCTAAGCGAGTAGGGCCGAGAGTGTTATTAGTTCAGCCTAATTACAAATACCGTGCTTCGAGCGATAATATTTTAGAGCGACAGGCAGTAGAAGACGCCTTTGCACCGTCCGTGCACTGGGGCTTTGATATAGTCGCAGCGAGTGGCAGCAGCATCCTTGTTGATGCGTCGGATTTCTTTTTGCGCGACGCCCGCAATGTCACAGGTGCTATCGCCAATCAAGGCCAGGGCACTTATTCACTGGATAAGAGTCGCAGCGCTTTTTACCTAGACAATACCAAGGCGTTTCCAGAAAACGTCGAAATTGAAACTATGCTTACCTTTACAAGTGAAAATCCTGGCCGGCTAGTTAATCGCGTTGCAGCCACCGGCAGCGCTGTAACTTTGCGTCAGCATCATTCAATTGTAAAATTACCGGATGATAATTTTTCCCCGCGATTGGCAGACCCAAGAATTGGTACTAGTGGACCAACTATTCAAGATTACAGCACCACTATTGGTGAAGACTTGCAGGTTCGTTTGGTTGCCAAACATCGGCTTGAGAAAAAAGACCCTAACGCAGTTCGCTCCGAAGCTATAGAGCCGATCATCTATTATGTTGATTCTGGTACGCCAGAACCGATTAAAACGGCCCTTATAGAAGGTGCTCTCTGGTGGAATCAGGCCTATGAGGCTGCCGGTTTTATTGATGCTTTTCAAGTGATGGAGTTGCCGCTAGGAGTTGATGGTCAAGACGTTCGCTATAATATGATCCACTGGACTCACAGGCGAACACGAGGATACTCATATGGTGGTTCAGTGATGGACCCGCGTACCGGGGAAATAATTAAAGGTAATGTGAATCTTGGTAGCCTGCGACTTAGACAAGATTACCTTCACGGCCAGGGTCTTGTTCCAGGTTTTGACTACTTAGAAGCTGTAGCTGACAATAACTCTGATTCCGTGACTATGTCACTCGATAGAGTAAGGCAGCTATCTGCTCACGAAGTGGGTCACACCTTGGGTTATCCACATAATTATCTGAGCAGTTCTTATGGACGAGAAAGTGTGATGGACTACCCAGCACCCTTAGTCGAAATCACTGCAGCTGGCAAGATTGATTTATCCAATGCTTACATTCAAAGAATCGGTGAGTATGACAAGTTGGCCATCAGATATTCTTACGAGCAGTTCTTACCCGGCACGGATGAGGAAGAAGAGCTGGAAGAAATAGTTCAAGAAAGCTTGGATAGCGGATTACTATTCATGGCTCACGACAACAACAATTTCATTGGTGCGGGCCATCAATTCGCAGGTGTTTGGGATAATGGTGACAATCTTGTCGATCATCTAAAACATGAGATAGAAGTCCGTCGTATAGGCTTAGAAAGTTTTGGTCCAGAGTTGATTCGCAATGGCGAACCGCTTTCTAGCCTTGAATATGTTTTATTGCCTTTGTACATGCACCATCGCTTTCAGCTGAATTCTGCAGCCCAGAGCATTGGCGGTGCCGATTACAAGTACACAGTAAGAGGTGACGGGCAAATTCCATTCACTATTATTGATGGAGAAGAACAAAGAGACGCATTGGAGACAGTTCTTTCAACTTTAAGCCCTGACTTCTTAACTGTGCCAATAAATATTTTAGAGCTGCTGCCGCCACCAGCCTTTCGCCACAATCAAGGTGAAGAGTTTCCTGGGCGCACAGGCCTACTTTTTGACCCTCTTGGTGCCGCCGAAGGCTCGATAAGTTTGTCAGTACAGCAGATACTGCAGCCAGCGCGTATGGCAAGGTTGGTGGTCTACGGTAGCATGGGTGACTATCCCGATCTTGAAGAAGTGGTAGACCGCTTGTTGGAGGTGACATGGTCCGTAGATACTGCCAGCAATGATTATCAGCAACAAATATTGCATTTGGTGCAGCGTGTGACCGCCGATGAAATGATGATCCAAGCGGCCAGCGAAAGTGCATCTGGTGAGGTCGAAGCGGTGCTTGCAGACCGCCTTGAAAAACTGGCTTCTCGCCTTGAAAGTCAAAGAAATTCAAGTGCACATCAGTCATCCGTTGCGGCTGATATTCGCCGCTGGCAGCAGCGACCTGACGGCGCTATTCCTAGGCCGGCATTGCTTCTACCTGCAGGCGATCCCATCTAGATTTTGCAAAATAGACAAGAACCGAAAGTAATAAAGTAATAATAAAGGGGTCGGAGGCATTTAATGATAAAGGGGTCGGAGGCATTTAAAATAAAGTAAAAATTTAAATGCCTCCGACCCCTTTATTGGCAGCAGCTTGGGCTTTAAGCTGTGAGGGTCTGTGCGGTTCATCTTTTATAAAGAGCTTATGCGAGGCCGCGCACAAACTCGAGCCCGAACTCAGTGCGCGCAATCGCTATACTTGTGAGAAACACAATGATGAGAAAACCGGCACCGGCT
>JBLHVT010000102.1:0-10734 GCA_047628735.1 Glaciecola sp. | reverse complement strand
CGTGCAAGCTAACAACGAAATGCCAATAGGGGCTAAAAGAAGTGTTTAACTTTTTCTTTGTAAGACCTGCTCATTTTTAAAGAAGAACCACAGCTGAGTGTCAGATGAAATTCACCGTTGATATGAGAAGATACCTTTTCCACTCTTTCTAAGTTTACGATTGTCGAGCGGTGCACCCGCTGAAATATCGACGAATCAAGCTTGGATTCCAGTTCTTTCATAGTGGTGCGCATAATATGCGTATGCCCCTGCACATGAACACACATATAATCGCCAGCGGCATCTATCCAATCTATATCTCGAACTGGAACAAAAGTGATAGAAGAGCCATCTTTAATTGCGAGACGATCTGCATGTTCTATAAGATCTTCATCGCTCTCTAACAGCTCTGCAATTGCCGCTGGAGATTTCCCAGTAACGCTAACCACTAAATCCATCAATCGTTGCTTTTCACCAAGCGCCACGTGCTGCTCTTTCGCTTTTTTAACCTTGTCTATTGCCAGCGCTAGCTGGTCTTCTTCTACCGGCTTTAATAAGTAGTCGATTGCATGCACCTTAAACGCATCAATAGCGAAAGCATCGTAGGCTGTAACAAAAATTATAAATGGCATTATATCTGACTGAATTTCACTGATCACTTCGAATCCGGTCATCCCCGGCATCTGTATATCGAGAAAAACTATGTCTGGCTCATGCTCAATGATTGCAATCAAAGCCTCTTTGCCATTTGCACATTCTGCCGCGACAGAAACACCTTCAATCTTCGCTAAACGCAGAGCCATACCTTGCCGGGCCAAATGTTCATCATCAACGATAATAGCTTTCATTGCTTGCTCATTACTTTGTGTCATAGGGAATTACCACAGTCACTGTTAGTCCACTAGGCTGCGCATCTGAGAATGTAAACTCATAGTCGCCACCGTAAATCTCATCGAGCCGATTGCGTATATTACTGATACCGACACCTTTTGAAAGAACTAACGCATCTTTAGTCCTTTCACCTTCGATTCCAGGGCCATCATCGGTGACAGTTAATACCAAATTCTTATTATGTTTATGAGATGAAATTCGTATAAAACCACCATCAATTGCTTTTGAAATGGCATATTTTATGGAATTTTCAATCAGCGGCTGCAATATCATCGTTGGCACATAGGCTGCCTGCGCCTCAGAATCCACATCCACCTCTATTTTTAATCTATCCCCAAAACGAACCTTCTCAATATCGAGATATAAACGAGAAGTTTCTAGCTCATGAGCCAATGTCACTTTGTCTAAGGGTGAATGATCAAGAGAGTAACGCAGAAACTTACTTAATTTGGTAACCATTTCATTGGCTTGGGTAGTTGCATTGGAGAGCACCAAGGTAGAAATAGCATTTAGGGTATTAAACAGAAAATGCGGGTTTAACTGATAGCGCAGCATAAGCAGCTGAGCTTGGTGGGCTAGCGCCTGAGAACGCAAACTGTTTTCTTTCTCTTCTTGAAGCAGCAAATAGTATTTGAAAATAAAATACATTGCACTCCAAAGCAGCATTAGCGGGAAAGATATACTCAAAACACCATCAAATAGGTCCTGTGCACTGGCATTAGAGAAATCAAAAATCTCACCATAGGGAAGCAACGCAATAAAATTTCTGAAAGGTTGCCACACAGCGGCCGCTAGTAATGATCCAAACCAAGCTACCAAAAACCGAATAACTAGGCCTTGCTCCCATACCAGTCGATACACAAAACGCAGCCCAAAGGTAGCCGCGCCACCGGCAATAGCCGAGACACCAAAAACCATTGCGCGGGGAAAAATATACTCAGGAGGAACTGCAATCAAATCGCGAAGAACAAGCAAACTAACCCAGAGAGCCCAACCTATGAGCTGAACAATCCAGAATTGTCTGGTCCTAGGTGCTAGTGAAGGATCTGTTGCCATAAAATAGTTCGAGTCTCAGCAAGGCTTTAGTCGAAGTGAATGTTTACTGAATTTCACCGAAACTCGAATAGTTTGGATTAAGGTAACAGTGCAGCTACTGCATCTCGCTCTTCTCGAAGCTCAGTCTCAGTCGCCTTCATCAGGTTCTGACTGAATTCATTTGGCTCAAGGCCTTGCACAATAGTGTATTCACCGCCCGCGCAGGTGACCGGAAAGGAATAAATAAGCCCTTCATCGATGCCATAACTGCCATCACTGTGAATTCCCATGCTAACGATTTCGCCATCGGTGCCCAGTGCCCAATCTCGCATATGCTCAATGGCTGCGTTTGCAGCGGAAGCCGCACTCGATAGTCCGCGGGCTTTAATAATCGCTGCGCCGCGCTGTTGGACAGTAGGAATAAAGTCATCAACGATCCAGCTCTGATCAACGAGGCCGATTGCCGCGTCTCCAGCCACTGTACATTGATGAATATCAGGGTATTGAGTTGCAGAGTGGTTACCCCAGATAATCATACTCTTGATATCTGTGCTGTGAGTGCTGGTCTTGTTAGCTAACTGGGCAATCGCACGGTTATGGTCTAAACGCATCATAGCCGTAAACTGACCCGGATTTAAATCAGGTGCATTGCGGTAGGCGATCAACGCATTGGTATTTGCAGGATTACCCACAACCAACACCTTAACGTTAGGATTGGCACTATCATTGATAGCTTTTCCCTGAGCAGAGAAAATTGCCGCATTGGCTTCCAACAAATCTTTACGTTCCATGCCCGGGCCGCGTGGCCGCGCGCCTACCAGCAAACAGTAGTCTGCGTCTTTAAAGGCAACATTGGCATCATCGGTTTGAACAATACCCGCCACCAGAGGGAAGGCACAGTCTTCGATTTCCATAACCGTGCCATTAAGCGCATCCAGAGCCGGCGTTATCTCTAATAGCTGTAATATGATGGGCTGATCGGTGCCCAGCATTTCTCCTGCCGCAATTCTGAACAACAGTGAATAACTAATTTGGCCTGCGGCTCCGGTAACAGCTACTCTAACAGGTGCTTTCATTGATACGTAATCCTTTGATTAAGTTGATAAAAAAGCGATCTCAAATAAAACTATTTAGTATATCAGAGTTGCCGCAAAGATGAGACAGTTACTCTTTAGTTCAGGCGAAGTAGAAGAATCGCCGCTTTAGAACAGCTATTTGCTGATAAACATAGCATCGCCATAGCTGTAAAAACGGTAGTTATTTGCAATTGCTTCTTTATAAGCGTTCAGCAGGATGTCTTTGGATGAGAGCGCACTAACTAACATTACCAAGCTAGAACTAGGAAGGTGGAAATTAGTAATCAGCGCATCGACAATCTTAAACTCGAACCCGGGGTAGATAAAAATATCCGTCTCACCAGTGTATGCTGAAAATTCTCGATTCAGGGCACAGCTTTCAAGGCTTCGCACCGAGGTCGTCCCAACAGCAATCACCCTGCCACCATTATCCTTGCATTTTTTGATCTTGGCACAAGCCTCATCACCAATCTCTATCCACTCTTTATGTATTTCATGTTCTTCAACAGTTTCTGCCCGAATGGATTGAAAGGTTCCAGCCCCTACGTGCAAGGTAATAAACGCTCGATCAATGCCCTTCTTATCCAACGCGGCAAGCAACTCATCATCAAAATGTAAACCGGCAGTTGGCGCGGCTACCGACCCGTCGTTCTTTGCATAGACTGTTTGGTAACGCTCGATATCAAGAAACCTATCACTGCGCTTGATGTAGGGTGGCAGAGGAATATGACCAATTTGATCTAATGCCGCCCCCCTATCAAGATCTAAGGGAAATTGAATTACATAAAATTCACCTTCCCTCCCTAAAACCTCTGCCGTGATTCGCGGCTTCTCTGCCGTCAGCTTTGATTTATCATCAAAAATAAGCTTAGTGCCGGGCTTTGCCGACTTGCTAAGTTTAATCTGGGCTAGTGCCTGATTATCGCCTCGCATTCGTTCTATTAAAGCTTCAAACCGTCCCCCTGACTCTTTTTGGCCAAACAGACGAGCCGGGATTACGCGAGTGTCATTGAATACTAATAAATCCCCTGGATTTATTAGGTCGGTGATCTCATTGAAAACCTTGTGCTTGGTTTGGCCTGACTCAGGATTCAAACACAAAAGTCTGCTTTCACTGCGAACCGGCGTAGGAAAATCTGCAATTAAGCGCTTGGGGAGGTGATAATCGAAGTCAGATACTTTCATAATCGGATTAGTTTCAGCAGTGAAATTGGCGGCAAGGTTATACGAGAACCCATGTTAGTGAAAGGCTTGAAGTCGTCAAAATTTGTAAAAAACATGATGTGCATTGCCACAAGTCCCGCAATTGGTATAATGCGGCCCTTGGATTAAGCCTATTGTGCTTTGAGAGGCTAGGTAAGACTAATGCCAGTGTGGTGAAATTGGTAGACACGCCGGATTCAAAATCCGGTTCCTTCACGGGAGTGGCGGTTCAAGTCCGCCCACTGGTACCATTTTTAGGTCTTAGACCTAAATAACAGCTCAAGTCTTTAATATTATTGCTAATATCTGCGTTTGATACTGGCAAGAAATAACAAATCTCGAGCTTACGATTCGCAAGTTCGCAATAGCGTTATTGAAATTGTAGCAAGAGACACTCGGTCCATGAGTTTCGCCGAAGCAGACAGCACAAACAAAAACAGTAAGAAGGAAGACGATAAGCCCAAAACATTTTTTTGAATTTTTGGATTCGAAGTAAAAGATTTTCGAATTTATGGGGTTTTTATATTCCTTACAATTATTTTTTTTATCAAGTCACTAGGGTAATTGATATTCGATAGTTGGTACTTTGTTTTCCAGCTATAAGCTGGTCAATAATCACAATAACCAGCAATTAAGCTAGTTATGACTGGTAGCCTAGTAAATGGCTGCCAGCTCTCTGTTTTGCTCTCTCTTTTGCTCTTTCCTCCGCTCTCTCTTTTGCTCTTTCCTTCGCTCCCCCTTTTATTTGTGTTTGCTTTTTTGCTCTTCTACCGCGTTTATTCTCTTCTAGTTTCGCAGCCTTAATCAGCCTTTAATCGGCGCGTAAACCGACTTTGCAATCAGCACTTCAAATAAAACTCTTGCTTCAAGCTTCTCGATACCTGTTCAGATTTTCCTTAGCATGTTAAATTACTCCCCCTAAAATTTACTCTAAAACTCACTCAAAGCGTGAGCCCAACGGCAAAGGAATCGGTATGCCCAAATACAAAATAGCTCTTTTAGACGGTGATGGTATAGGCCCTGAAATCATGACCGAAGCAGTTAAGGTGCTGGATTTAGTTGCGCAGCGTAATGATTTAGAATTTGAGTTAGTTCATGGGGCATTCGGCGCTAGCGCCTATTTTGAACACGGCCACGCATTTCCAGACGCCACTAAAGCCCTCTGCGACGAGGCTGATGCAATTTTAAAAGGGCCTATTGGCCTGAGTTATGACGAATCAAAAAAGATACCTGTCGATATGCAACCCGAGCGCGCGGCTCTATTGCCCTTGCGCAGACGCTACAATACCTTTGCTAACATCAGGCCGGTTTTTCTACCCAAAGAACTTGCTCATTTTTCACCCTTAAAGCCAGAAATAATAGGCGATGGAATCGATTTCATCATAATTCGTGAGCTGGTGGGCGGGCTTTACTTCGGCAAAAAAGAAACTGGCATCAACGCTGACGGCAAACGCTACGTAAACGAGACTCTTGAGTACGATGAAGACCAAATCGCCAATATTGCTAGAGTAGCCTTTGAAACAGCGCAAAAACGTAAAAAGGTTTTACACAGCATTCACAAAAGTAATGTTCTAAAGTCTAGCGTGCTTTGGAATGAGGTGATGGCAGAGGTGGGCGTTAATTATCCCGATGTGCAAGTGGTACCCATTTTAGTCGACGCTGCGGCAACCTATTTATGCTTAAACCCAGGTCAATTTGATGTCATGGTGATGGAAAACATGTTTGGGGATATTTTAAGCGACCAAGGTGGCGGCATCTTAGGATCACTAGGCCTTATGCCATCAGCTTGCTTGGGGCCAGAGAAAGCTTACTACGAACCTTCCCATGGTTCAGCTCCGGATATAGCCGGCCAATTCATCGCTAACCCATACTCAATGATTGGCTCAGTCGCGATGATGCTTGAAATGAGTTTCAACATGGAAAAAGAAGCTCGAAACGTTTGGCAGGCAATGCAAAGTGTTTTTGCTCAAGGTTATTCGACGCCAGATCTTTCCAAGCCAGGCGCAAATGTGAGAATGATCAGCACCAACGGCTTTGGTGATTTAGTGGTTGCAGAATTAGCTAAGCTTTAGATAACTAAGCGAAGGGACAACACGCCGCATCGGCTCTAGCAGGAAGCGCGGAGCCGATTTAGCTTGATTTACTTCTCACCCATGCTTGAGACATCCGCAAAAAAAATGCGGGTAAGCTCGCAGATTAACCTAATCTCAGGCGCTGTTTCTAGGAAGGACAAGTTTGACGTCTACGAAATTCGATCACTGGTGTGCGCACTTGGGTGTTGTTTGCGAACAATCAGGGCCGAAGGTCCCTGAACAGACAGTATCCCAGTTCCCGACCACCAGCCACGTTAGTAGGGGTTTGTTGGTTCAGCGGCAAACACTAGACTAAATTCCTACGCTAAATCATTAAACTGATAGACGCAGACATTCTGAAACTTTTTGGACATACCCCAGACCACGAATTAGTCTGCCATCTCGGCAGCTTGATGAAGCAAAATATTAATCATCCGCATAGTAGATTTAACTGCAGCTAAGACTTGGTTAGCATCCACACCGCGTGTTTTGAATTCATGCCCGGTTGCATCCCAGCTGATAACGCACTCAGTTAAAGCGTCCGTCTTGCCTCCACGAGGGATATGGACCTCATAATCTGTTAACACCGGCATCATAAAACCTTTCTCATGAAGCAATGCTGAAATAGCCGCCATAAACGCGTCGAATCCGCCATTGCCAGAGCCCGAGCCTTGTAATTCTTTATCTTCCAATTTAACTCGAATACTCGCGGTGCTTTCAACGTTAAGACCACTGTTGATATAACAGTTAAGCAAGGTGATGTAGTGAATTTCTTTACTTTGCATCACATCCGCTATAATGAACGGTAAATCTTCCGCGGTGATATTTTGCTTTGAGTCACCCAGCTGAACCACTCTTTTTAGAACCTTAGCTTGATCTGCTTCTGAGAGGCTTATACCTAGCTCGTCAAGATTATTAATCAAAGATGCTTTACCGCTCATTTTTCCAAGGGCATAAGTGCGCTTACGAGCAAAACGTTCCGGTCCTAGATTAGTGACATATAAGTCGCCTTTCATATCTCCATCAGCATGGATACCCGCAGTTTGGGTAAAAACATCCGCACCCACAATTGGGGTGTTAGCTGCGATCCATTTATTTGAAAAATTCTCTACCATTCGACTTAGGACAGTTATTCGGGTTTCGTCAATGCTCAGAGTCATATCTAACTTATCGCGAAGTGCAACAGCTACCTCGGCTAACGATGCGTTACCCGCCCTTTCACCCAAGCAGTTGATAGTGCAATGAATCGTATCGATTCCGGCGGTAACCGCTGCAAGCGCATTGGCGGTTGCCAAACCGTAGTCATTATGGGGATGAAAGTCGAACACTTGCTCAGGAAAACTAGTCATCATGTCCGTTAAAGCTGCTGCCACTTCTTGCGGTGACATCAGGCCTAGCGTGTCTGGCAACAAATAATGACCTATGCCTAAATGCTTTGTCGCATTTACTAAATCGAACACATAGCCCTTGCTGTCTTTATAGCCATTAGACCAATCCTCTAAATACATATTGGCTCGCAGGCCCTGCGATTGCGCATATTCCACGGTTCTTGCGATATCTTCAGAATGGCTTTCCAGAGTTTTCCCTAACTGCTGCCGGCAATGTTTTTCGCTGCCCTTCGCTAGCAAGTTAATTACCTTCCCACCGGCTTTCACAATCCAATCAACACTTCGTTTGTGATCCACGAAACCAAGCACCTCGATTTGATCAACAAATCCAGCCCCTGTTGCCCATTCAGTAATTTGAGCTACGGCCTGTTGCTCCCCGTCCGAAACGCAAGCCGACGCCACCTCAATACGGTCAACTTTGAGGGACTGTAACAATGCACGAGCAATATTCACTTTTTCATTAGCTGAAAAAGAGACGCCCTGTGTTTGTTCACCATCTCTAAGGGTGGTGTCCAGTAAAGATATATGTCGAGGCTTTGCCGTACTCATCGTTCATCCTTTAAATGTTGATTAAGACTACTAAAAAGAGCCTAAAATCATGGTGGGCACGCATTCTAGCAAAATCTTTGCCACTACGGGTAGCTGGAGCCTGGCCCTCCTCGTTTAACGGTAAAGTGGCATCAACTTAGCAGTGCTGCAACCGAGTCAGAAAAGGTCAGTTGAATCTCAGATTAAGCACCATGCTCAGCAATTCGCTCAGCTACTTTATCGCGCTACTCATTACGCTACTTATTGCCCTTTGAGGACAACACAATAGGCGGCGCACGTGCCATCATGATGGTTAAAACAGTTAAGATATCCTACAATTGCATCTCTACATTTTCGATCCTACTGTTAAGCTTCTTCAATTCGCTGGATGGCCACATAAAATGGAAACTCTAAATCATGCCGACCTACCGCGTGCCAGGCTAATGCGCCGGCTTGCGGCACTGCTTTATGATGGGTTTTTAGTGTTTGCAATATGGATGTTAATAGGCTTTATATTGCAGCTAATAGCCGGGCCTGATACCAATGAATTAGTTGACGGTGTTGTCAAAACTGACCCTGTAATAAGCGCTCTCCTTTTCACTCTAATGGTGATTAGCGCCTCAGGCTTTTACTTATGGTTTTGGCAGAAAAACGGCCAGACTTTAGGCATGATGTCATGGCGACTAAAACTTGTGACAGAAGACAATAAGCTGGTCGGTTTACACCAAGGGCTATTAAGGTATTTCTTGGCTTGGCCATCATTCTTTTTCGCCGGCATCGGCTATTTTTGGCTTTATCTAGACAGCGAAGGCGATGCGATACATGACAAACTTTCGCACACCAAGGTTGTCGTTGTTCCAAAATCTTACCGCCCTTTAAATTAGGTTTTCCCCCTCTTACCGCTTAAAAAAGTCACCGACAAGTATTCATTTTTTTATTTTAAAATAGGCTTTAAGAAACTTCTTTCAAATCTAAGTATGCATCCGCTGTCATCAGCAAAAGCAAATGCAGCTTTGCATTCTTCATCTTTGAAAGACTTTTTCCGATAGACCTCATAATCTGCAAGGCTAGCAAAACTAAACAGCGCCAGAGCAATATCATTGGCACCCTCTGCTGGCAAAAAATAGCCATGATGCAGGCCTCCAAATTTTTCTACTAAGGGGATCCAAAGTTTGGCATAGGCTTCAAATTCCCTTGTTTTCTTAGGGTCTATCGTGTACTTGAGATAACAGGTGATCAAAATTTTATCCAGCAATTTAATTTAACTAAACCAGCTATAGGTGAGGGAATACAATCAAATTCAGTCTTGGTAAAACTTAACTTCGGCTCTGCTACTTTTTTAGCGGCTGCGGCTTAACTAGCATGGTCAGCGCACACGCCGGATAAGAACAAAACCAAGTAAGCCACACAGCCCAATCGGAAAAAGCACCGCAAACAATGGATCAAAGCCGTAGATTAAACTGGCCGGCCCCATAATTCGCTGAACGATAGTGAACACTAAACCGATGGCCAGAGATACAAAAACACGAAACCCCATGGTCGACTCCCTTAAAGGCCCAAACACAAACGAAATAGCTAGCACCACCAGCGCTAATGTGGCGATTGGCTGCGTTAGCTTTTTCCAAAAAGCCAAATAATACGCCCCACTATCAAGCCCTTCAGACTCAAAGTATTTCGCGAGTCGGTAAAGCCCTGTTATGGATTGATCATCTGGCTCCACCAACAAAACACTAAGTAATTCGGGGGAAAGATCTACGTTCCAGTCTTCTTGAAGATAGTGATTGCTGGCAATAGTTCGACTTCCCAAAATCGATTCGTCTATGTTTTGCAGGAGCCAATAATTGCCATTGTCTGACTCCACATACTCAGCGGTTTCCGCAAAACTTGCCGAAACCAGCCGGCGCTCTTCACTTAACGTATATCTGGTAACGCCGAACAAACTGGTTCCGCCGGGGGCGATTGCATTAATATGAATGAAATCGTTTCCTATTCGTTGCCAGTTTCCCTGCTCTGAGCCTACCGATGCATTCGCACTTTGCTGCACTGCACGATTACTTTTAGCGGTCTGTTCAAAAGACGGCGAAACATACTCGCCAATCAGCAAGCTCAATCCCATGACAAGGAAGGTTGGCTTAAGTACCGCAAGAATTATTCGGCCAGTTCTAATACCTGCCGCCTGCATCACTACCAACTCATTGTTTGAAGCGAGAATACCTAAACCAATTAACGCGCCTCCCAAGGCCGTAAAAGGCAACATTTCATACAAGCTGGTGGGCATAGTAAGCAATACATAGCTTATGGCATTGAGCAGGCTATAATTTTCATCGGTGTTGGCTATTTGATCGAGCAGACTAAAAATTAAATCCAAGGTTCCCATCAAGCCAATAACCACGGCCATGGACAGCAGTACAGTCCGGCTTATATGTTGATCAAGAATTTTCATGAGGCCGACTTATACAGTGCCAGCCTTATACCACTGGGCTGATAAATGATGACGCCCAAAATGATAAACAGAGCATGCACCCACCAAAGACCGAGGGTTGGATTGATCTCTCCCTCAGC
>JBLHVT010000101.1:0-10983 GCA_047628735.1 Glaciecola sp. | reverse complement strand
GATGGTCAGCGCACTGGAAGATTGTGAATGGTTCACCACCACGAAACTTACAACGCGGATGGTTTCTTCCCCTAAAAAGAGTGGTTATTCGAATAGAATGGCCCCTAGTTAATTGTGGCGGGTCAACCGGCTTTTTTGAAGCGGATTTTTTGAAGCGGATTTTTTTAAAGCAAAGGCAAACTGGCCGCAAAAGCAAGTGCTACTAAAGCGATCCGGGGTCGTAGTATTTCTCTTGATGCTCTTTACTCTTAATATGATGAAAATATTAACAGCGTTAAGGTAAGAATACATTGGTTTCAGGCAAGTGCTTTCGATGGACTGATAGCACACTTTCGAGCAAACTTTTTTTATCATGTTAACTCGTTGATTAAACTAATCAGTCGATCATGCGAGCTGCTGAAAATTCCCATGCCGATGGATCAGCAACTGCTACCAGAGCGCTAGCGCGAACCCCAAAGAAGAACAACACTGAAATGTACCCATTTATTAATCACCCATCGCACGTTTATAGGCCTCGTTGGAATTTTATTTCGGATAGTAAAACTGGTGTGAGGCGTTACTTTATCCTCTCAAACAGGCATTCTAAATAAGCCAGTTCAAGGGTTATATATTACTGGAATGGCATTTTTAAACGAAACTACTTTATTGTTACCCTGATCATATATGAATAACCCACAGATTTGACTGGTGGCCGCAGCAGCTCGGCCAAGCCGAACCTTAAAAGCGGCATCTGCGGCAAACATGGCATATCCAACCCCCCCTGCGGGCTTCGACAACCGTGCCGGACTTAGCGATGCCAGAGTCTACTGTTTAACCCCTCCCACTTTACACAACCGGCGGATAGGTGGATAGGCGGATAGAAAGGTCAGTGGCACTTGCGTTATATGGGTGCCACCTGCAATTGTACAAAGGACCGCTCTGAGATACTCGCTGCCTTCCAGAATTTTTATCTTTTATATGTAGACAAGAGCGAAAATGGCGTAAGCGATGTCTAAGCTATTTCGAGTCTCAATTCATCTTGGGCAGAGGCGATTAGGCTGAAACTTTCAACAGCCTCGCATAGAAGAAACAGCAGCAGAGCAATGCATATGTTTAATTTAAAAAAAATTAGCTGTTTTCGCCTTAGATAACAACTTTCTTCGCAAAAATTAGAAAAGAATTTGAGTCAATGGGTAACGAATTCTGACTTCTAAAAAATCGTATCTAAACGCCAGCCAACGCCAACAATCATTAATTTGACGTCTCTATTTTCGAACTATCACTACTGCGAGTTTAGTGATAATTGCTAAGACCCGTGCCGCTTCTACCTCAACTGTAACAAAAAGAGGGCTCCAAAATCCACGCTGTACTAAATTTCATATGGGCTGAGAACGTGCGCCGGAAAGGAATGTTTACCCCCCCGATAATAGACGAGAATTTTAGTAACAAAGAGAAGAGTTCTTTCTCAATATCACTTTTGGAATATCTCTTGACGAACGCCTCATCGTCCGATACCTTCGCCTCATCGAAAAGCATAGCTTTCGGTCAGGAGTTTCAAAAAAGTTTTGGAACAACTTGTTTTGTAATTTCCTTAATTGCAAAGAATCCTCGTTTATAGTCAAAATTTTCTGATCGTCAGCTAACGGATCGAATAAAACCACCTGAACTCTTGAAGCAAAAAAAGGAGGCGGGTACTTGTGTGTAGCTGAGGATAAATCGTCTATTCATTGCTTGATCTAACTTATAAAAAGAATCCGTAAGCAAGATTCTATGTAGTATTTTGCCATGGGCCAAATAAAAATTATATTCCCGGGGAAGAAATATATGAAATCGAGAACCACTATTACAAAAGCTCTAATCGGTGCTTCGGCACTGTACTGTGCAAGTTATGCACCGAACGGGCTATTCGCCGCTGAAGCCGAGAAAGAACAAAGACGCATTGAAGAAGTCACTGTAACAGCGGAGAGAAGAGAAGCATCAGTTCAAGATACTTCTATTTCTATTACCGCGTTAACAGGCGATTCATTAGAAGATTTTGGTATTCGCAATCAGGAAGACTTGCAAAATTTCATCCCCGCTACGACCATCCAGCCTTACGATGCTACAATTCGAGGTGTGGGTCGAAATTTCCGTGCACTTGGCGGTGATCCAGGTATAGCAACTTACATGAACGGTATTTACTCGGAAGATTTGTTAACTGCTACAGCTGCAACATTCTGGGATGTCGCGCGTATTGAAGTACTTCGTGGGCCGCAAGGAACTCTATATGGTCGTAATGCAGTAGGAGGCGCGATCAATGTACTCTACAAAGAGCCCACCGCCGAATTAGACTCCGCGTTTAAATCTATCATTGGTAATTTTGGCACTAAAGAAGCCTACGGTATGTTCAACATGCCACTGATCGAAGACACATTATCAGCGCGAATAAATTTTGCTATTCGCAACCGTGACGGTGTCATACAGGAACTAGGCGCTGGAAGCGATATCGACGGCCTTGGCACCGAGAACGTCGCCATGCAGTTTAAATGGACACCAAGTGATACTGTCGAAGTTAATTTGCGACAGAATTTCATGGAAATCGATCGCTCATTTGGTGGTGCTAACGGCGCGGGCCTTGTGGTGTTGAATGAAGACGGGGAAGGAAGTCGAAACACAGCAAACTTGGTTCCTGGTTACCGATTTATTGACACCGCGAATACTGATCCTGGCAATTTTGATGACAACAATTGGTATGATTCAAGTCAGCCGATCTTAAACTTCACCAATCCGACTACCGGCGCAGCTGATCAAGCTCAACGCGTTCGACCAGGGATCGATCCCGGCGATTTCAATGGCATGCAAAATGCTGCTGCGTCATTGGATGGATTTAATAATACCTCGGACGCTTCAGCAGCCCGATATAATAATTGCGTGTTCCCTGGCGATATTGCCGGCGATGATCTTTGTGCAGCCACTAATGGCCTAAATAACGAAACTTTTGAGCAGCAAGGCACTCAGTTCAATATCTCTTGGGATGTGAACGATAGGCTCGAACTAAAGTATCTATTCGGATTCAATAAGCTCACCTATAAGCGAACTACCGATGACGATAACACCGCTAGTCAGTTTCATGATCGCCAGTTTTACGTGAACCACGAGGCGGATTATACCTCGCATGAATTTCAGGCTTTCTACGACATCAGCGACACTGTATCGATTACCTCTGGTTACTTCATTTACGATGCAACCATCGATCAACGGGGAGATTTCTACTCATCAGTTGGCGAATCGAGAATGGTAAATCCTTATGTGGATAATACCTCGCTAAGCGCTGGCGCGGCGGACGCCATTGGTGCTCCCGGTGCAGCGGGCATTAGTGCCAGCACCCTTGCATTTTCTGGCAGGCCGATGGTTTCGCTGCTAAGTGCGAAAATGGGATGCAATGTTGCAACTCCTGCTGCATCCTGTACGCAGAATAACGGCGGTAACAATTTGCAAACCTCAGCTTGGTATGGTGACAACGGCAGCAATCCAGACTTGAACGTTCTTCACGGCCCGCAAACTTCAGCATCCGACTTGCTGTACGCTACGCAAACTAAACGTGAAGCATTCGCCGCCTATACTCAGGGTGTCTGGGATATCAACGAGACCTTCACTCTGACTATGGGCATACGTTATGCCGAAGACGAAGTGACCGCGGAAGAGAACCTGTGGCGCTATTCAGAAACTGGTGCGACGAGCTTTTTGGCTCTTTACGGTGGCTTAGCGGCAGTAAACCGCGTAAATGGCGGATTAGTCGACGATGGCACGGGCTCAATCACAGAGCCTACTCCAGCGGTTACCAATGGCGGCATTCCTTTTGCTCTGAGTGTTTACCGACCCTTTAACCGCACAGATAAGAAGACAACCGGGCGTATCAATTTGGACTGGAATGTAACTGATAACTCCTTGATGTATTTCTCAGCGACATCTGGTTACCGCTCAGGCGGCTTCAATCTGGTGTTTTTCAGCAACACGGCAACGTATGATCCTGAAGAGTTGTTAGCATACGAGATCGGTTATAAGTCACAGTTCTTAAACGACACTTTACAGTTAAATGCTTCATTCTATGTGTATGACTACGACACAATTCATACGGTGGGAACCGAAGTCACGTCCATTGGCGGAACCACTAGTTCAGTCTTGGAAGCGCCCGGTGCCCAGGTAATGGGTGTCGAAGCTGAAATATTGTGGCTGGCATCTGACAGCCTGACACTGGGTGGAAATTTCAGTTATACGCCAAGTAAATACACGGAGTCGTTGAAAATTTCTGACGCGAGTAGAAGAGACGTGCCGGAGTCGCTGTACCCTGAGTTTGACTCGTTGACTGAAGACATTAAAGGCAATCAGATATTGCAAGTTCCTGAAGGCAAATTTACCGCCTGGGCCAGCTATAATGTCCCAATGAATGGCGGAGCGGCGCTGGAATTCTTTGGAGTGTATAGTTGGACTGATGAAGTCTTTTACTCACCCTTCGAGGCCCAGGAAGAAAAAGCCGAGGCTTATGGCCGCGCTGACTTGCGAGGAACTTGGTCATCGCCTAATGATAATTGGGCGGTATCGGCTTTCGTTAATAATGTCTTCGATGACGTAGCTAATTTACAGATATTGCGTCAGAGCGAGGCTCAATTCTACCGCCATAACTCAGGCACTACGTTGCCCAGAGCCTACGGCATGGAATTTAGTTACAAGTATTAGAAAAGCGCGAGCTAATGTTAAATCGGAATTAATATCTGGTTTCTAATTGCTACAAAACGTCCTGGCTAGCGCAGGACGTTTTTTTCTACCGCCAGTTAAGTGGCGTTAAACGAAGAGGCCCAGAGCTAAAATACAGCAGTATTACGCACATTTATTCTATGGATTCATAGCACGCCCTATTTGCATCATTTTAACTCATTCACTCAACTAATGAATCGGTCACGTGGCGCACTGAAAATTCTCGTGTCGGCAGATCCATTCCGCCTCGGAGCACCATTTTTTCACAGTTCAACTCCCCCTTCGATTCAACTTTATCCTGCCGCAGAACCACAGCTCGAATAATTTCGCAGCAATCTTTAATAAGCAAAAAACGCAAAGCCAACAGAGTATAAACGGGCCAGGGCCTGTTTATACTTTTGACTCGCACATCCATGCACTTCGCCTGCAATCAGCGCTGAGCTGGCTTTAATTTTTATCGGCAAGAGCCGCGATAGCTTCCTGCCATCGCAGCTCTAGTGCATCCATACAAGTCATAGCGTGAATGTTCGTTTTTCAGAAGCAATACCTGCTACTAAATAAATCTGGCACTGCCTATGGTCACCTCAGAGCCGATAGCTAATTGATTGACCAAAGCCTTTACGCCAAGTTCAGCGTCCATATCAAGTATAGCTCTCAACGAGTGTCCTCAACTGTAGCCTCATCCAACAGTGATGAAGCCTTTTTTAGAATAATCCCTTTGTAACCATGCTTAACTATAAGGTCCAAACTTTCTTCACGGCTTTTAAATGCCTAAGTGCTCAGTGAACGAGGACTATTCGAAATAATAATTAGGTTTCTAATTCTACTGAATATTTTAATAGCAATAGCACAAGCGTAATACCCCTCGGATGAGAAGCCAAACAGACTTATATTATTAGAAACTATGTTTCCAATAAGCAGGTCTACGATAGCGTCGACACTTTCCCCTATCGGTATGGCTAGATCCACTAAACCATGGATATCACCAAGCTCATTAACTAGGCCATTCCGGCGTTTCTCACTAAAAATAGCTCACAGAATTAAGTATATTTTTGGCTTAATCGTAGTTAGACACTAGTAATTGGTAATGAAGCAAAAACCTATACCGCTGTGAGTATTTCAAGTTTACAGACTTACATGCCATAGACACTCCATCCATAACTGACTTGCAAGTTACCCGCGTTAACATAACGCGAATGTTAGCCGCACCCTTTCTGCATTGATCAAAATCTTCTACTAGGCGTCTATATTGTCTTAGACCTCACTCTCTCTGAGTTTTAAGAGAATAAAAAGCTAACCAGCTCAACTACTTTTTTCTACTCCGGTTGCCATCAAAAATCCTTTAGTATTCACTTCATCAATTGCCATTTTCAGAATCCGAAAAATACTATGGGAAAGATTTATCATTGTGGGAATCACTGCAAAGATAAAAATTGATCTCGCAACGAAGACGGCCAATATCATTACGACCCCACTTGCCAGCAACGCATCACTAGGGCCTCCTCTATCATTGAAAAAACTGGTATTTCAACCAATTTCAATCTCAGCTGATGGATGGAAAGCCCAACGGGGAAATAGAGAAAAGGCTGTTTGTATCCGCGCCTAAACTATTGATATCCCGCTGTGCTACCACATGCCTGTCATTTCTTCTTCGGCATTTTCTGTGTCAGATCGCCGAGTATAGCCGTCTCCTGCCTACGACCATCGGATACAACAATGATCAGATCCTTGTCACCGAGCTCCAGTGCGACTTGAAGGCAGGCTCCGCAGGGCCAGGTTAATTCACCGGAAGTGGGTTTCGAAACCAGTGCCAGGATTTCCGGCTTGCCTGCTTCGGTTGCCACGGCGGCGAACAGCGCCACACGTTCAGCACACATAGAAAGGCCGAGCGAGACGTTTTCTACTAGGGAGCCGCGGACAACATGGTCCTTATCGGTTACCACTGCCGCACCCATCTTGAATCCAGAGTACGGCACGTAAGCTGAATCTCTGGCCTCAGTGGCGTCCAGTAGCGCATCACGAATACGTTGATCAGGCTCATTCATTTTTTTATCCTATTTTTTCGGCATCGGCCCTTTAACCTACATCGGCCTTTTAACCCACAAAGGCGGCGTAATTTCGACAAGAAGCTGTCTGAGAATATACCGCAATCCTCGCACATTGCTACTCCCTGCCGCAAACCCTCGCGCAAGCTAGTATTTTAATAACTTAACGAAACCTCAATAGAGAAACCACGCTTAAGCTATGAAACTATGAGTGCCCCGCCACGCTGCGCAACACACTTTGATATGTCTATCTCTATTCGTTGATTCAAAAAATAAATAGATCAAGCAGTTTACTGAAAACCTTCGTATTGATGGTTCGAATATGCGCCAGCAATTTTCAACGATTGGAATAGCGCTTAGCCCAGCTGGAAAACAGGAAAAAGCCTTTTTAGATTATGGGCTCGCGCATCCAGGCAACTAGTCTGCGACCGGCTTTGAGCTTCACTAATTAGCACCGTGAATTGGTCAACTCACTCATAAATAGACTCGGGCTGCGCCCATCCTGAGGCTGTCCTAATTTGTTCTCGGCAATTTACTCCCGATGAGCCACATTCAGGTATAGTGCTAGATAATTTTCAACATCAGGGATTTTTTTAATATTGCTCCTCTAAGCAATAACTATTTTAATTTTACTCCGACTCTATTCGTTTTTACCAATATAGAGATACACAATCGATTGATAAATTATGCCTGCTTCTCTATGAAAGAATCTGACCTCTATCTTCCTTTAAAAACGTTTCTCGAAAAACAAGACTACGACGTTAAAGCCGAAGTAAAAAACTGCGATGTCGTTGCCATTAAGAAAATCGCTGGCAACGAAAAAGCCTCACCGCCCACTATCATTGAACTAAAATTGACGCTTAATCTGGAAGTCATTCTACAGGCCGTTGACCGGTTAAAATTGAGCCCGATAATTTACATCGGTGTGCCCAATTCCTGTAGCGCCCTTAAAAAGAACAACCGCAGACGAATAATTAAGCTATTGAAAATGCTCGGCATAGGCTTGGTTGCCATTAATCCTAAGCGCAAAACTACGCAGGTTATTGCTGACCCTACTACCTACCAACCTCGACAATCTAAACCCCGACAACAACGGCTAATCGATGAGTTTGTAGCACGAGCCGGCGACCCAAATCTCGGCGGAGCCTCTACTAGTGCAGGGCGAATGACCGCCTATAAACAACAAGCCATCGAAATTGCCAACTACCTGAATAAACACGGCGCTACTAAGGCCAGCGATATTGCAAGGATCCTTGAGATTCCTAAATCCAGAGCCGTAGTCTACGACAATTATTATGGTTGGTTTGAAAACGTATCCCGGGGTGTCTATGACTTATCCGACCTAGGCAAAACTTTGGTACATGAATAGTTGCCAGAAGTGGGTAGAAATTAGGGGGGTACCTCTTTCCAAACATCACAGAACTACTGTATTTTTATACTGACCCTAATCATTAAGTAATTTTTGCTATTATCGACCTAGTGATCGCTCACCTAATATTTTCCGACGATGAGAATAACGACTTCAGATTACAGGCCAGAATACCCTGCCATAGACAACAGCTAATGTTCATGAAGTTAATGAACAAGCGAGGACTGAGAATTTGCGACACATCTTTGTTTCTATAAGCGATGCAATAAGGTAATCGAGCGATCTCCAGCACCGAATCCTCCATCGCCTTGTCGCAACACATCTACTCTTTTGAGTAAGGCTGAGTGTAGTTTAGATGGTTTGAGGCTTCAAAACTCCTTCTAGTGCCGTGTGACGGAAAGCCTCGTCAATGACGAAATAGCTAGCCGACATAACAGTGCCTAAAGCGTATACCGAATGAAACCAACCAGTTGGTTGAATTAGCATTTCACCGGGAAGTAAAATCACCCCTATCGGTTTTACCTGAGCATAATTGGCAAATGTCTCTTCAGTGGGCTCAACAATAACGACCCAACACGGCTGGGCTATATTGTAGGCTTTCTTCAGATAAAGGTACTCCGATTGATCGAGTGAATAAATGCGGAGCTTTTTCTTACCAAATACCTACCCTAAAAAACCTGTATCTCCATCTCTATGCATTTTGGTTACGGGTTGCTCCGCAAAGGCCGCTGCGGTCTGAAGTTGTGGGGCGCCGACAACATTAAGATCATTCAGAAATGCTGGCGCTGGAAATATTGATTTCTCGGCCTCTGACAAAAGAGCCATTTTGGTGAAAGCGCGCTGGGCTAGGATGAGTTCTTATGAGCGCCAATGAATCGGCAATAGTATTAATTTTTTGACTGGGCCTAGATTTTTCGGCGAAGTTGCCAAATAAACTTTCCAAGTCATCCAGATTAGTTGATGAATTTTTTATTCTGATAGGCAGTGAGTAGCAACAAAGGGAATACCTTGGCTTATTTTTTCTGCCACTAAAGCAGCACTTGGTCTTTCAATACGCTCGATGTCGGTTAGCTCTGTTAAACCTGACAGCTGTTCTGCTTTTTTGAATTTCGCCTCAATCATTGGGTGAGGGCGCATAATTGCTCTTGTTAATTCTAAAGCAAAATATTTGTCTGTACTGCATGTAATGGGAGCAAACATTTCGTGACGTCAAAATCGATGGTCCGATTATTGATTATCATACTGTCATAATAGCCAGCAGACATTTCCACTGTCACTGCGTATGCCTGATGAAGACCTAGCGAATAAGTGCTGTCTTTACCAGCAACAGTAATAGAAAAAGCCGTTGATTGCCCCGCCGTTATCAAAAACTGACATCTTCCACTTCGGTTGTAATAGTTTTCAAATCCCGTTTCTATTAAGTAAAAAGCTTTTCCGATAAATTCGATGCCATGTGAGCTCACTCATAATTTTATAAGACCAAAAAACCAGATACAGACAGCAATCCATTTAATGTCGCGAAAGTGATCGTAACCAACGTCCACGAAAACACAAGTCGTGTGTTGTATTGACCGGTATTACCTAAGTTCTGTCAGTAGAGACAGCGTTTTCCAGAGCTGATGCATCGCTTCAAAGCACAAGAGCGATAAGCGGCAACTCTATCTATGTACTTTTTTTATCTTGAATCCCGAACAAGCGACAGAACTGGTTAGAGAAATTTCAGACGCCATGCTCTTAAATAACTGCTGCAGGACCTACTTGTTTGGCTGCATTCTCGCTCATCAAGATGGCATTAAATTTACCCGTGGAGTATTTTATTTGTCAAGCATCAGGCATGACATAGGACTTTCTGAGAAGCACGCTGCAGACCCTAATCTAATTGAGTATGTTGGGGCAAAAATTGCTCACAGTTTCTGTCTCAATCATGATTATGACACTGAAAAATCGGCATAGGTTTATGATGCAATTTTCCTGCATTTAGCAATAGGGGTTGCACACAAAGACGCTCCTGAATTGCCGTGGTGCATTTCGATGCTGGCGTTGATGTGACCGCAATACATTACGAAGAAATACCCAAATACGCTTTCAGTGAGATATTAGAACAGTATCCGTGTCATGATTTTAAAAATGCCTTTGTTGATTTGGCTGTTAAACAAACTAAGATAAAACCTAACAGTCATATCGCAACTCAATTGAATCTTGGCTTTGGTACGAAAGTCAAAAAAACTCTGTTTATTGCTTAGGCAGTAAATAACGGTGAAAACTCCAATTAGTCCCGACCTTTTCAATTATTTAGGTGAATTAGTATTTAGTTAGTCGCAAAATCTGGGCTTCACTCAGCAGCCCTATTATGTTGATCGGCAAGGAAGCCGAAAATACCGGTTTTGCACGCCGACATAGAGATAAATGGCAGAGCAACACAGGAGCCGAAGAGAACCGTCGATGTGCATCGAATGTGCACCAGCAGTTTTCAACGAGTGCACAGCGCAAAGCCCGCAGAGTATAAACAGGCCAAAGCCCGTTTATCCCATTAACTTACTGGCAGGTAGTGCGGTATTGGCCTAAACAATAACCCTAACTGCTGTTACTTTCTATACATCCAAATCAAACTAATTACACAAGACAGCCAGTTAAGTCATTAACTTACTTGGCGTCCCTATTCTCTTCAAACCTCCAAAAGCTGCCAATCTCAGTCTTCGCGGTATAGGGCTTATCCATGAACAATTTGACATTACTAAACGGCTCTTTACTTACGAAGAAAATTCCAGAAAGACCAAAAATACTGTATTTTGCTCTGACCTTAACTATGTCGCAAATGCCTCACTACCTGGAAAACAATGAATAAAATAGAACGAA
>JBLHVT010000100.1:0-10986 GCA_047628735.1 Glaciecola sp. | reverse complement strand
TGTACTCAACCAGTGCTCTCTATAAATTATATTTTACAAGAAATGAATTATGGCAGATAAAACGTTTACATCCGTCGAGCAAGAATTGCTAGAAGAAGTGATGCTTCACAGAAGAGACGTACGTGGTAATAAATTTCTAAAAAAAGAAGTGCCTGACGAAATAATTGAAAAAATATTGTTAGCTGCCTCACTAGCCCCGTCGGTCGGGTTTTCACAACCCTGGGAATTTGTGATTGTTCGCGACAATAATACAAAAAAGCTAATCGCCGATAGTTTTGAGTTGGAAAATAAAAAAGCAGAAGAAATGTTTTTTGATGAAAAACGGGCAGCTTATGCAAAATTGAAATTGGAAGGAATACAAGAGACGCCGATAAATATTGCTGTATTTTACAAGCCTTCAGTTAAGCCAGTTTTAGGTCAAACCACAATGAAAGAGGCTGGAGAATATAGTGTTGTCTGTGCGGTTCAAAACATGTGGCTAATGGCAAGAGCATTGAATATAGGGCTGGGCTGGGTGAGCATTGTAAATCCCGAATCAGTTAAGGAAATACTTAAGTCGCCACCTGAAAACAAGCTAATTGCTTATCTGTGTATTGGTTATGTAAAAGAGTTTTTTGATGGGCCTGAACTCGAGAAGTTGAACTGGGAATCGAGAAAGTCGATTAGTACAGTCGTTTATCAAAATTCATATTCAGGCGATAGGCAGTAATCTGTAATAAGGAGTGTTAATTAGGCGGGCAATAGGGGGCAATTAGGAGGGCATCCGAGGCCAGATCAAAATACATTGCTGCATTTTTAGTCTGACCCAAGTTGCCTATCTTTATTAGGGGAACAAATTAAGCACGCTAGGCGCATCCGTCCTAGTTAACGTTACGCTCTCCGTCACCCCAGAATGGCTTTCTTAGCTCTGTCTTTAGGATTTTACCTGCGCCAGACAATGGCAGTGGCTCACTTTGAAACGAGATGGAGCGTGGGCACTTGAACCCAGCGATCAGTGCTTTGCAATGCGTAATTAGAGCCGCTTCATCTGCTGTGGCCCCCTCTTTAAGCAAAACAACCGCGTGAACCTGCTCTCCCCACTTTTCATGGGGAATACCGATTACAGCGCATTGGTTTATCGCGTCGTGCTGATATAGCGCACTTTCCACTTCCGCTGAGTAAACATTCTCGCCACCGGAGATAATCATGTCTTTAACTCGATCAACAATAAAGAGAAAGCCTTCGTCGTCTAAATAACCACCGTCGCCGGTGTGCAGCCAGCCATCGATAATGGTGTTGGCAGTTTGTTCTGGCATGTTGCGGTAGCCCAACATCATATTTGGGCCTCGCATACAAATTTCGCCAATAACATCATTAGCTACTTTCTGATTGTTAGCATCCATGATGCACAGATCTATTGCGGGTAGTGCTTGCCCGGCAGATTTCACCTTGCCTGCCAAGGGGCCTTCAAAAGTATGACGCTCGGGTAATAGCGCGGTTATGCCGGGCGACGCTTCTGTTTGGCCATAAACCTGGCAGAAATCAACGGCCGGCAGCGCTTCCATCGCTTTTCGAATAACCGGTTCGGGCATAGGTGACGCGCCATACCAAATACACTCTAATGAATCTAAGGAGTAGTCGCTGATATTAGGATGATTGACCAACATATTAATCATTGTAGGTACGAGCACCAAGCGTTGAACTTTATGGTCCTGTAATGCTTGTAAGGTCGAAACGGGTTCAAATGCGGGGCGGAAGTAGTTCGAGCAAGACAAGGCGGTGGACATCATACATACAAAAGCGTCAGCAATATGGAACATTGGTGCCACATGTAAAATCCGGCTATTTTTTTCCACTCCCAATACTGACAGAGACTGCAGCGCATTGGTGACGAAATTAGTATGGGATAACATGACACCCTTTGAGCGGCCGGTAGTGCCACCGGTATAGAACAAGCCTGCCGCATCATCATCTCGGCGATTAGCATCTGCTACCGGCTCGTTATCAACCACCTCGGCATAGGCAATATACCCTTCAGGCGATTCGCCATCGTCGACAAACACAAAATGTTTGACGTGTTGCAATTGGTCTTTGACTGCAGCAATCATGGGCGCAAAATTCTTGTCTACTAAAAGCACAGTAGCCTCGGAATCGTTTAGCCAGTACACGACTTCCGGACCAGCCAAGCGGGTGTTGATAGGTTGAAAAACCGCTCCAGCCCAAGGCGTGGCATACATGAATTCAAAGTAGCGATCGCTGTTCAGTGCAAGGATAGCGACACAGCCGTCAGCACCGATGCCCAACTGTTGCAGGCCATTGGCAAAGCAGGCGATCTTATTCTCAAATTGAGTCCAGGTTTGGGATCGATCGCCATCAACCGTGGCTAAAACATTTGGCTGAGTTTGTGCTGCTCTTCGCACCATCTGCGTCATTGAGAACATGATTATATTCCTTTAAATTATTTTTTATCTATCAGCAATGTTAAAAGTGTGATTAATGTAAAAGCATTGTTACCCTAGGATTCGAGTGGCAATAACATCAAAATTGTTCCTTGTGACAGCTGTTCTTTCTAAAAAGCGGGTCTTGGTAATTTGCTGCTATCACCGCGGCATCTAATCCTATAGCGACCCGTCGCGCTTATAAATGTGTATTTCTAGTTAGCCCTGCAATCCTCGACAATATACTCTGAAATTCATGCTCGCTCATATCCATATGCTCAACGACTCGCCCATAGAGCAAGGCTGTGGGTACATTGCGGTTGGGGAATTCCTTCTGCGCATCATATAGGCAATACACAATGATGCGCTCTTTGGCATTGAGCCCATCGCGGACGTCAGGCATGTTATCTTCAATGGAATTAGACACAGTATGATCAGGTTTTAGATTGGACAAGTTAATTAAAAGTTAATAGTTGCAGCAAGAATAACGTGAAAAAGAGTGTTTTCGCTAGTACCAAAGTCAGTTAATCGACTCTAGGCCCACCGGCGCTTGCAGAATTAACTATTTCAATTCTACCAAATCGACCGTGAACTAAAACAAAAGATCGCAGTGAGATTCTTGCTGCCCTTTCCTAATAGCCGACGATTTAGTTTCGCGTGCTCTATTGAAGGTAACTTAGCCATGAAAATTAGGTGATTCACTCAAAGCGAAAAAACTACGAATTATAATACGATGCTTAGGGTATAAGCCTACTTGGTGTCATTGCGTTCAATTGGTGAAAAGCGTTTCACGAAACTTAGAAGTTTCAAAGACAGGCCGTTCGCCTTATCACTAACCCAGTCACTAACTCCCAATATAACTGGCAGAGATATCAGTATATAGGCATTTGTCTCAGCTAGTTCTTCAAAGAATCTAGACTGGCCTATGTTGAAAATCTTTTTGTCCAGCACGGCACTTGCTATCAGCATCAAAAAGGCGGTTAAAAGCATAGAAAATAGTGGCGAAGAAAAGAAAGTTTTTAAATAGTGGGTTTTGTTCTTGATCGCTCTACAGCCGTAAAAAGCAAGTAAAGTCCACAAGGATGCTAGTAGCAAAACTCTTCCTTGCCCACTACCAAGTAACTTAATGAACGGTGAAACATTCAAGTCTTCAAGATCAAGCTCTCGCAATATGAAACTAAGACATAAAAGGGATATGGCGATATGAACCGGCTTTTCGGTGTCTCGAAAGGGCATAATGAAGAGAAAGCCCAATGTTGAGATCATTAAAAAAACCACTTGGGCGTTCTCGAGGGCTGCGTTTTCTGAATGAAATACATCGCTTTGTTGCGTGAGAAAAAAATAAATAAGGCAGGTATTTAGGACAGCAAAAATAGCACAAATAGCTACGTAATTTCTTTTACCAAGCACAGATAGAAACTCCACTTAACAGAAACAGCAGTTAAGGCTGTTGGCAATACAACGTGTTCTACATAGGAACTCCGACGTTTCGTTCAAGATTTCCAAATATCGAGCAGTCGCACTCGGTGATTAAGCATATTTCCGGCGGATTTCTAATCAAATTGAAAGACTTATCAATTTAGGGGAACCATACGGTTTAATGCTAACCTTCTTTTTTACGACAGTGAGCGGGGTACGGTTCTATATTTTCTTCGTCTTAAACGATGCGATTCATCGGTTAAGACGAACAGATGAATGGGCTATAGACGGGGATTCGATTTTGAGGTTTTTGAACTCCAGTGATTACTCTCATGAAGGGGTTAGGGAAAGAGTTCTGTTGTGTCCGGCCTAGTTTCTAGTTCAATTACGCAGAATCAAAATAAATAACTTTAGCCAAAGTAAAACAGAGTACTTTCTAAGTGACTTATTCTCAGTCGTACTGTGAATAGAGCCAGCCTCGCAATATTCTCATAGAAAATACTAATGGCAAAGATCAAAATCTATGGCTTAAATACGCCACTATCCAAATACGCTGGACAGCTTTCAATAGTTATCGACGATGCCGTCATGGAGACTCTATCTTTCCCGCTTGAAAATAAATGCTACCGATTCGTTAGACTTAAGCGGTCTAAGTCTATTCATCCTGATGATTGGAATGAAAAATACACTATCATTGAAATTTCGATGTCTGAAGGACGCACTGTAGATGCGAAGAAAAAATGATCCGCTTGCTGTTTGAGAACATCGAGTGTGAAGCAGGCATTTCACCTCAAAGTGACGAAATTACGATCCGAGAATCACCAAAATATAATTAGGGTATTCGAGAAAAATGTGGGGACGAACTAGCACTAGGGTAAAAAGTAGACGTGCAGTCGGCTAGAACTAGATAGAGTGGATATTTATCTAGAGTTGATGTTTATTCAAGATTTTATAAATAAGGATTGAACAGACTTATTTTAGCGTACTTCTTGAAAAATCTAAGCGTAAAGTTAATAGCTTTCTCTTAGTTCTACGGCCTGTTAAGCGCTCCTACGCATTCGGTGATTCAGGTCAAAGTTTTCAGCTTCTTTTGATGATACAAAATAGACGAAAAATTCTGAGAAAGTCCTAGTATCGAATTCTATGAAAATAGCGGGAAAGTGATTGGGTATCTATACTAATTAGACTAATCAGTAGGAGTTTTTATGCTAAAAGTAATACCCAATGGAAAGAATCAGTTAAATATTGAGTCGAGCGAAAGCTTAAATACAGAAGAAATGAAAGCTAGAGTAGACGATCCAATTAGCAAGTCAGGCGGTATTGAAAATCGCAAGATGCTATACGATCTTATTAATGTTCACTTACCTACACTTGTTGCAATTGGAGTCGAATTTTCTCGGCTTCCCGCGTTATTTAAAGTTATGAAAAAATTTGACCGTGTGGCAGTATTGACCGATACATATTGGCTGAAGAAGGCAAGTGAATTTGAAGGAGCTTTGTACCCTGAGCTCGAAATTAAAGCCTTTGATAGAGACCAAAAAAAGAAAGCTCAAACATGGCTTATAAGCTAGGTTACTTTGAATTTTATGAGATGTAGACATGTTGAGAGTACGCGATAACGTGTGAGTATAAAATCGCATAAGTGTAAAATGTGCTGAGCCAACTGTGGGCTTTTCGACGCACCTCGGTTATTGTAAGCTTGGTGTTTAAAGTGCTTAACAACTAGCTAAAAGCACAGCTCGTCTAATAAAAACTGAGAAGCCATGAAGAAAAAAATTCTTGCTCGACTAATTTTACTATCGCTATCGCTCAGTCTGGCAGTTTCAGCGCTAGCCGCTGGCGGTTCAACCATCTATTTGGTACGCCATGCAGAGAAAGTCATTGAAGACTCCAGCGATCCTGCATTGACTAAAGTTGGTCAGGCTCGGTCAAAAACCTTTGCAGCAATGCTGCATGGAAAAAATGTCACTCATGTTTTCTCTACTCCTTACCAACGAACCAGAGACACAGCGGCTCCAACCGCTCATGAACACGGAATTTTGGTAGAGGAATATAATCCCGATGAGGGCCGCCTCATCGTTGACAAGCTGAAGACTCTTGAAGGGGTAATATTAGTGACCGGTCACTCCAACACAATTCCAGGACTTGTGAACTTACTCGTCGGTACAAGCTTTGAAGATCTAGATGAGCGTGTTTACGATAGGGTGTATATCGTCACCTTGGATGCGCATGGAGATGCTGAACTTGAAATAAGCTACTCTGAACCAAGAACACCGACACGTTGAATTGCTGTTCAATGAACGTGTGTTGATATGCCTGAGTTTTTATTTGCGCTTAGTAGGGATTGATCCATCAACGCTAATGCAGAACTAGCTGGGTTTTGGGCAATCATTTACTTGCTTGCCGTTTATGCTTACTCCGAAATCTATCGGTTAAAAGTAAGACGCTGGCCTATGCGAAAAGGACTAAGACAATGTTGAATACAGACGCCTCTGGTGGAGCGAATATCGAAACATCACAGTAGCAACATGCGTCCAAGGCTCTATCTTGCCATGTTGGCAGACCTGCCTATGAAGGCTCAAGGCTTTCGCCTTGGGTTTGTAGTCATCAGTAACGCGAGGTTTATCCTCAAACCATAGCGAGCGTCTATTGAAGTTGATTTCAACTGTTGGGTTAGATTTATCTATAATCCTAACAAGCGCAAAAAGAGCTTCTGAATTTCACCTAGCACGCTGGGATTATTTACCACCAGCTTGATCGGTATTTCACCACTGCTTCTTTATGGTGTTAAATCTCTTGATTAAACACCCCCGGAATTAAAAATGATTGCTGGGCATGAAAATGCAGGTAAAGCCGCAAACGTAGGCTCCAATGCCCTTTTGGGTCGAAAATTCCGCCCATGGGAGTATACTATTTCGCCACAAAGCATTAAAAAACTAAAACAATCCACTCAGGAGAGTGCAATGCGCAAGATCATTACCTTCATTGCAGCAGCAACTACTTTAGTTGCTTCCACGATTTCAACCGCCCAAGATGAGCCCCTTGCAGTTATGGTCCCCGGCGGTGGCACTTACAGCCGTTCCATTACAACAGATTCAGCTCAATCCCAAGCCTTTTTTGATCAGGGCCTACGCATGGCGTGGAGCTTCTATTTTCCTGAGTCCATAGCCTCTTATCAAGAAGCTGCTCGTTTGGATCCGGAGAGTCCAATGCCGCACTTTGGTATTGCTCATGCCGCGGGACCAAATCCCAATAGCCGCTATGCTCAAATGCCAGATGACCCGCAAGGTGCGGGATTGGCAGCGATTCGCCGAGCCATGGATTTGGCCAATAATGGCACCGAGCGAGAACGCGACATGATTAACGCCATGTTCGTGTTGTACAACAAAGACGCCATTTCCGACCGCGTAGAGCGCGACTTTGCTTTTTTGGATGCGATGCGTAAATTACATGCCAAATACCCAGATGATGCAGATATTGCGACAATCTTTGGCGAGGGTTATATGAACACAACCCGGTGGGATTATTGGGAAGCTGATGGTACCGCGAAGGTTGGCACCGAGGAAGGTAAGGCAGCTTTAGAGGCGGCAATGGCAATAGAGCATGACCATCCAGGTGCAAATCATTTATATATTCACTTGATGGAAGGCTCTGCTCAGCCAGAATTGGCTATGCCAGCAGCCCAAAAGCTAGAGGGTATAGTGCCAATCTCCGGTCATATGGTGCATATGCCTGGCCATATCTATCTTCGAGTTGGAGAGTATGAAAAAGCCATTGATATTAATAAGCGTTCACAAGAGGTGGATAAGCAGTTTGCAGAAATTTGGGGGGATACAAATTTCCCAATGATCGGTACTTACCCTTTGTCTCACAAAATTCATGCGCCTCATGCTTTGGATTTTGTACGCTACGCTAATATGCTGCAAGGTAACTATGCTTCTTCCCTCGAGGCTGCAAGCAGCGGTGCGGGCAATGTTGGAGATGACGCGGCTATTAGTAGCGGTCAAAAAAGAATTGCCCACAGCTGGATTGTCGATAAAGTCTTTGGTAAATATGACAAGATACTCAGCTCAGAGCAGTCTCATAGCGGCACACCTTATCTAGATGGTATGTGGAGTTATGTGATGGGCAGCGCCCACGCAGCTAAAGGTCATATCGATTTAGCCAAAGCCGAGGTCGCTAATATCCAAGCCCAGATGGGTGCAGATAATGTCGACGATACAGGGGTTGGCCCAACCCCAGCATCACATGTTTTAGGTTTGGCCATGCATGCGCTGCTGGGCGAAATTGAAGAAGCTCAGGGTAATCTAGATGGTGCGATTCTTCACTACGGCCACGCGGTGGAGTTTCAAGATAACTTAAATTACACCGAGCCACCAGATTGGTCACAGTCTATGCGTCTTTTTCTTGGTGCTGCACTGTTAGAGAAAGGTGACGCGGCGGCAGCTGAGAAAGTCTATATGAAAGATCTTGAGTGGAATCAACAGAACGGTTGGTCTACTTTTGGACTGTACCAAGCTGTTGAAGCGCAAAACCGTGAGCAAGAAGCAATCGTTATCAAGCGTCAGTTTGAATCTCTTTGGAGAAACGCTGATGTTGTTTTAGAGCGCTCTCATCTGTAGAGACGCTTTCTCAATCAAGAGAACCCGCTTAGTGGAGTCAATAAATTCTGTTCAGTGGGTTTTCTCGTTTTAGACTCTCTATTTTTTTTCCACTCCTACTGATCTGCTTCTCTACCCCTCTCGTTCGGTCTATTGTTAAGGCTTATTTAAGAATAGTTGAGGGTAAATTTCTGAAGCAGAACATAAGCACAGCCGAATACCAATAGGGTCATGAAATCAAAGAGCCGCAAAATCTGCGACCCACCGCGCCGGCCTCAATGAATTCAATAAAAAAATAAAGCTCCAATCTTGCCGTGCTTGTTCGATAAAATTGATATAATACAATTACTTAGTGTAACTTTTGGATTGCGCCTATTGTCCTCCTTAAACGTAGTCGAAAATGTTCAGTGTTAAAATATGCCTGATAGCCACGTAAGCTTTAACTCGGGGTATACTTAAGGCGTTGATTTAACAGCTCACCAGCAGGACCCTGCCCCTATGAAGACTTCGATGACGGCCAGACTTAAAGTAAATTTCACCCTAGCTTTGCTCTCCAGCTTTTCAGTAGTAAGCGTTGACGCTCAAGATCACTTTAACCCGAAAGGAAATCCACCAAGTGAATTCACCAAAACTCTGCAAAGTGAATTAAGGCAGACCCTACCCTTTGAGGACGATCGGGATTTTGCTGAATCAAGTCGAGGCTTTATTGCTGAGCCCGATAGCAGACAAATCATAGGCGCTGCTGGGAATATTGTATGGGATATGAGCCGCTATGACTTTCTTCTTACCGGAGACGATATAGACAGCATTCATCCTTCGCTTCAACGTCAGGCCACCTTGAATATGAACTTTGGTCTGTATGAAGTGGTGCCAGATTTTCTCTATCAGGTGAGAGGTTTTGACTTAGCCAATATGACTTTGGTAAAAGGTGACGAAGGCTGGATCATATTCGACGTACTGTTAACTAGTGAAACGGCAGCAGCAGCTTTGGCACTGGCTAACGAGCAACTCGGCGAGCGTCCTGTAAAGGCGATTATCTATTCCCATTCCCATATAGACCATTTTGGTGGTGTGCTGGGAGTGACTAGCGAGGACGCCGTGCACGCCGGCGAGGTTATGATTATTGCGCCTTCCGGTTTTATGGAAGAAGCTATTTCAGAGAATGTCTACGCTGGCACCGCGATGTCACGCCGGGCGGTTTTGCAATATGGACGTACCATACCATCTAGTCCTTTTGGGCAAGTAGACTCAGCAATAGGCAAAGGCCTGGCAGCAGGCACCACCGGTTTAATTGCGCCTACCTTAGTTATTGAAGATGAATATGAAGAGCATACAATTGACGGGGTAAACTTTGTATTCCAGAACACTCCTGGCACCGAAGCGCCTGCGGAAATGAACACATGGTTCCCTGAGCAGAAAATATTCTGGGCAGCAGAGAATATCACTGCAACTGTTCACAATATCTATACTCTGCGTGGCGCACTGGTAAGAGATGCATTGCAATGGTCAAAGCAAATAAACCAAGCGCTTTATCGCTTTGGTTTGCAGGCTGAGATATTGGTGTCCTCTCATAATTGGCCGCGTTGGGGTAATGAAAGAATTCAAGAGATTATGCGTGCCCAACGAGACGCTTATGCAAACTTAAACAATCAAGTTTTGCATCTTGCCAACCAAGGCGTCACGATTAATGAAATGCACAATGAATATAAAGTCCCAGAGTCACTGCAGCAGCAGTGGAATGTTCGTCAGTATCACGGCTCAGAGTTTCATAATTCGCGCGCAGTAGCTAATCGTTATCTAGGCTATTGGGATGGCAATCCAGCGACGCTCGCGCCGCTTTCTCCAGCAGATTCAGCGCCTCTTTATGTGGAGATGATGGGCGGTGCGACTGCCATTATGAGCCGCAGCGAAGATCTAATCGGCGAAGGGCGTTATCGTATGGCCATGGAGATATTAAATAAGCTGGTGTATGCAGAGCAGGACAACCAACTCGCAAAAGACTTGCTAGCGGACGTGTTCGAACAGCTTGGCTTTCAGTATGAAAGTGCCAGTATGCGTAATGTTTTTCTGGCAACTGCTCAAGATTTGCGCAGTGGTATGCCAAGAATCCCTGCTCCAAGAGGCACAAGCCCGAGTCTCGCCCGGGCAATGACAACGAGCCAGTGGTGGGACGCAGTCGCTACCCGAGTTAATAGTGACTTGGCAGATGGAAACAATTTCATTATTAACTTTATAACCCCAGATACCGGCGAGAGTTATGTCGTTGAAATGAGTAGTGGCACTTTAACCAATATCGCCGGTTATACAGCAAACAACGCCGATGCTACGATCACTATGAATCGAAGCGATCTTGATACCGTGATTATGGGATCGGCAACGCTAGGGTCTCTTTTGGGGGCGGGCGTTGGCACAGTACAGGGCAATGTTTCGGTACTGCTAAGTCTCGCTGAAGTATTGGTTGAGTTTGCGCCGGGCTTTGAAACCATGCCCGGAACTGCACCAAGAACAACGTCTGAAACAACACCTAGTACAACACCTAGTACAACACC
>JBLHVT010000099.1:0-11342 GCA_047628735.1 Glaciecola sp. | reverse complement strand
CCAACTTCAGCGATTACGCGCCCATTTTCCTTAAGTATGAAATGCCCTTCAGAGGCATGGCTTAACACACAGATAAGTAACTTTCGGAGCATTAAAGTGGTTTTTGGCTCTGTGGTATTGCTTTGAATAGTATTCATAGTTTTCGGTGTTAGGTTATCTTTATTCATGCCCTGTCTTCCCCGGCTTTGATTTTACTTTCTTTTGGATGCGAATAAAAAGGAGCTCTTTTAAAAGCCAGTTTTAATGCTTGCCAATAGATGTTGAGGACTATACTGATTGGTTGTATCGGAGTGCTCAATAATACACGGGTCAATTCGGTTTGTTTTAGCGGAATTCGTTTTAAATCCAAGGTTGCATCGAAAACTTTTCCTATCCCCGTTAGTTGATCGTGGGCTTGGATATTTATCAGGCACGTATCTTGCCCATCTATTGGCGGAATAATTTGCCAGTGATAGTTTTGGCTCATTGGGTTGAACGGAGAAACATGAAACTCTTTGCTGTGAGGTTTGATGTTGCCAAGATCGATCAGATAATAATGCTTTTCATGCCACGGAGTGTTACTAACCTCAGCTAACATATATTTAAACTGGTCGTTACATTTTAGGTAATAGAGATTAAGTGGGCTAAAGTAAATCCCAACGTAGCGCAAATTTACCAGCATGTAGACTTCCCCTTGCAACTCGGATGATTGCTCATTGAGTTTCTCGGCGATTTTTGCTTTTACGGCGTCGGTGATGGATTCATCATCCTTGCCGATGTAGTCCGCTCTGCGAAAGCGGGCCCAGCAAAATTTACTGGTACCTAGTTGCCAAAAGGATTTAAGCACTAAAGGTATTTCATCTGCCTTTAACAGCAGCATAAAAATTTTGTTCTCAAATTGATTGATGACAGGAAAGAAGCGTCGATGGCGGACAAAACCCTTATAAATGGCGCTTTCTAAATTTGGCGTGGTTTGAGTCATAAATTTTCGCCGAAGCGTGTGCAGACATCAAGAGCGCTACGTACGCCGTCTTCATGAAAACCGCTGTACCAATAGGCTCCGCAGTAGTGAATGTTATCGATACCACAAATTTCTTTTCGGCGACCCTGAGCGATGACAGCCTCCTGCGAGTAAACTGGGTGGTCATATTGAAACTCTTGCAGGATCTTTTTTGGATCTATTTTGGCCCTTGCGTTCAATGAGACCAATAAGGGGCGTTTGCTCTGGATGCCCTGAAGAATATTCATGCAGTAGGTAACTACGGGTGCTTCGTCTAACTGGGCTTGGCCCGCCAAGAAGTTCCAACTTGCCCAAGACAGTGATTTTTTTGGCATTATACTGGAGTCTGTATGTAAGGTTACATCGTTCCTTTGGTATGCCAAGTCTTCTAATATTGAGGTTTCAGTTTTTGATGCATCGCTGAGTATTGCCAGAGCTTGATCACTGTGGCAGGCAAATATTACTTCGTCGAATTGCTGCACTGTTCCCGACACGTGCAATTCAATGCCCGACTCTGTTCGCGTGACGCGCCGAACTGGGCTATTGAGGTGTATGCGTTCGGACAGCCCAGCAGTCGCGGGTTCAATATAAGAGGAGGAACCTTTGGTTAGTACATACCACTGAGGTCTGTTTTTGATGTCCAACAACCCGTGGTTGAGGAAAAAGCGCAGGAAAAATGCAAGAGGGAACCTTCCAGCTTGAGCTAGGCTACAAGACCAAATTGCTGCCACCATGGGAAGCAAATAGTTTTCTCTAAACTGGGCACTCAGTTTTTTGTCAGTAATGAACTGATCCAGAGAAATTGCGTCTATTTCACCTGCTGCGATCGCTGCCTTGCTTTCCTTATTAAAGCGCAGGATGTCTTTGACTAGTCTATGAAACGATGGCCGAAAAAAATTTAAGCGTTGGGAAAACAAGGTGTTCAGGTTGTGACCATTGTATTCCAATTTTAAAGATGGGTTGTAAACACTAAAACTCATTTCTGTGGGCTTGATTTCCACCTTTAGCTTTTTCATTAATTTGAGGAAGTTCGGGTAATTACGGTCGTTACAAACTATGAAGCCTGTATCGATCATGAACGACTCGCCATCGATTTTCACAGGCACAGTGTGAGTGTGACCACCAATATAATCGTTAGCTTCGAAGACTGTTATATCATTACTTTTGCTAAGCAGATGGGCACATGTCAGGCCGGAAATACCACTGCCGATTATTGCTATTTTGCGTCCACTCATGGTGTTGAGTCCGAGACTACTTGATGTTAACTAAGGGTTTTTGATGATAAAAATTTCCAGAATGCATTTGACGATAAGTTTAAGGTCTCAAGGTAACGATCACTGGAAAACAAGCTTAAGCAACTCGATTTTCGAGAAATGTCAAATTTTGCGTACAAGCATTAGACATCCAGTCTAATTGGCATGGCACAATCATTTAAATCAGTCCGGCGCTGCTATGACCGCCACTCGCCCAAATGCACTAGGAGTTCCCAGAGCGGGCTTGCTAGTAGTTCGCAGGAAGTTGGAAAACGATTAACTATTTCGGAAAAAATCTGGTTATCTTCCACAGCTAGTTCTTTTCGTGGCGCGGCAACAGGACTAATGTACCTAACAGCTATTTCGTATTCCACACTTTATTGAACAGTATCGATGCTTATTTGCTGCTAGCGTAAGTGCTAGGTGGCTTGCTGGATCTGTCTGAGTTGCATGCTTTTAGATACTTACTTATAGCGAGGGTTTTGGTTGGGCAGTTGGTCGTGGCTTCAAGCGTATCCCTAGACGTCTGTTTACGCCAGCGAGAACTATATCCGGCTGAGCTCTGCCGGTTTCCCTGCAGGTTCTTGTCTAAAGTTAGTCAAAGCAACTGATCTATGTGTTTTCATCTAATCAAGAAAACTGCCTGCGGCGGCTAAGCGCAGGCCTGTTTCAATGAATAACTCAATGTTCGCCCCGAATCCTATCTGGGCAGACGATTTCTACTTCTACGGATCGACCGTTTGTTGCCAAACCGCCGGATCGGGCTGCTCCCACGCCAAGTGGCGCGTGGCTAGCACGGCCAAATTGTCTCTGCTTATTAACGTGGGTGACGAACGATAACCTAAGATGTCTTCTACGGGCTCATTGGGTCTATTTGCGATAAGCGCCAGCTCATCCGATGAAAAATTGCAAAGCCCGCGCGCAATCTCGGTGCCTTTTTCATCATACACGTGCAGAACATCGGCCTTTTGAAACGAGCCGTGGGTTGATACTACGTCGTAACACACTATTCCATTGCTAGAATCTTCAAGCTGATCTGCGACTTCTTGTTGGATAATGAGTCCTCCGGCCATTTGCAGGCGATCGGTAAGCCAAATTCTCCAGTATGATGCAGGTGTGTTGTGAGCCTTGCATATGGTGCCAACGCGCTCGCCAGACATCACCGAGCTAATCGGATCATCTAAATGACCGCGAGCGATGATTGTTGTGCATCCAGCGTTTTGCGCCATATTGGCAGCCTGAAGTTTGGTAAACATGCCGCCGCTGCCCAGCGTGCTGGTGCCGGTCGCCACTTCTAGGTACTCACTTACGTTTTCTATCGAGCGAACAAGCTGAGCGCCTTCCTCATCAGGGTTTCTGTCATACAGGCCATCTATACAGGTTAGAATTATCAGATGTTCGGCGTGCACCATTTGCGCAATTTTTGCTGCCAGGCGGTCGTTGTCACCAACTCTTAGCTCTTCTGTTGTGACAGTGTCGTTTTCATTCACAATAGGCATAACGCCGCGCTCAAGCAGACGCCCGACAGTGTTTTTGGTGTTTAGGAAGCGCTGCATATCCTCTAGGTCTTCTAGGGTGACCAGTACCTGTGCGATATCAAAGCCATACTCCAAAGCGACCTGCTTGTAAGCATTCATCAGAATCGGCTGTCCGCATGCTGCCGCCGCCTGCTTGTCCGTAATAGAGGCTTTCTCAATTGTAGAGCTAATGGCGTTCATCCCCAGAGCGACAGACCCCGATGATGTCAAAATAACTTCATAACCGTCGCTTTTAAGAGTGGCGATATCGCTAAGCAAGCCATGGATAAAAGCATAGCGGGGGGTTAGGTGTTCGTCGTTTGCAAGCAAGCTGGAGCCGATTTTTACAACCACTCTAGGTTTGCTCTCAGTGACTTTATTGAACGAAACTATATTTGATTCAATTATCGATCTCATGGTCTCCTTATGATGCTTTTGTGTAAACGCGCGATAGTTAAACTAGCCGTTGGGCCAAACATCCAAAAAATTACCAATCGGTCAATTAAAACGCTCTTGCCGAACCTTAAAGTTCCGAGTATTTTTGAATGTTTAATTTTTTTGTAATGATTTTCTAGCTATTGTAGAACGTCTTTAACTTTTTTAATTAGTAAGCCTTCAGCTTTTGTTAGTTAGCAAGCTTTAAGCTTTTCTTAGTTAATTGATAAGCCTTAAGACTTTATAGATAGAGGGCCTTTAGACTTAAAGACAAGCACATGTTAACATATTTGCCGTATGTACTCAAACAAAGCAATGCTCGCGTCGTTATCGTCAGGGTCTGAAAAAAATAGTCAGGGTCTGAAAAAACAGCACTTATTTCAGCCAAGGACAGTATTGCGTGTTTAAAAACTGCAAAAAATGTCTTCCTGCCTACTGCGCGGACATGAACATCGCCAGTGTCTAATGAGCTTAGAACTCAACGCCTCTGGGAACTTCCTGCTGGAATATTAATCCGCTGAACGGCCGAAAAGCTTTTTGTTAAGAAGTTTTTTTAAGCAGTTATATTTACGAGCCTATACTTAAGTATTTAAGTATTTATATTTAGTAAACAACATTCAATAAACAAAAAATTGGAGTGAACTATGTCATTACTTGTCATTGGCTGTGGAAAGATGGGAGGCGCGCTTGTATCTCGATGGGCTAACAACACAGAAATAGCTATAACCGTCGCGGACCCATTTTTGGATGTCGCTCCCACAGGTACCACCTTGATTAGCGATCCGGTCGATCTAAAAGGTATGACGTTCGATAACTGTGTTATTGCGGTCAAACCGCAGCTGATTGCCGAGGTGGTTCCAAGTTACTTGCCGTTCATCAGCGACGGTGCCTGTGCGTTTTCTATTGCGGCGGGGTTTTCGATCGAATCGTTAACCAAGATCGTTGGGCCACGTCCAATCATTAGAATGATGCCGAATTTGCCAGCCGAGATAGGGAAGGGCGTGACAGGCTATTACGCCAATGAAAAATCCTCGCCGGATGACGCTGCATTAGCTAAATTGCTGACAGAATCTATTGGGGTGAGCTTGCAAGTATCCCAAGAGGAAGATCTCGACAAGGTAACCGCCGTTGCAGGCAGTGGCACGGGATACGCCTTTGAAATCATTCGCTGCTGGATTGAGGCAGCACAGTCTATTGGCTTGTCTGCGGCTGTATCCAAAGAGCTAGTGCTGGCCACCATAGGCGGTGCTGTCGATTTGGCCTCTGCCAAGCCTGAAAGTATAGAAACTCTGCGAGATTCGGTCACTAGTCCGAATGGAACAACAGCAGCGGGTTTGGCGCAGCTTCGTAAAAACGAGGCGATGGAGACGCTCATGAAGGCTACTGTTGAGGCCGCGCTGGCGCGTGCCATTGAATTGAGATAGAAAGGCTCTCTGATCAATGAAAAGAGTTTACTCCCAACAAGTTGAAAATCTGGAAAAGGAAAACATAAATAAATGAATACTCCGATGTTAGCTTCGTTGATAGCCTACTTTGTATTGATGATGGCTATAGGTATTTATGCATACTTTAAGTCCACATCAAACGTTTCCGAATACATGTTAGGTGGTCGCAAGCTGCATCCTGCTGTAGTTGCATTGTCAGCCGGCGCATCTGATATGAGCGGGTGGATGCTGATGGGCTTGCCTGGGGCAGTTTATGTGTCCGGGCTTGGTGCGGCCTGGATCGCGGTTGGACTTGTTACCGGCGCCTATTTTAACTATTTGTTAGTTGCGCCTCGTTTGCGTGTTTATACAGAAGAAGCAGACGATGCAATCACCATTCCTGATTATTTTGAAAAACGTTTTTATGATAATTCGCACTATCTGCGCGTCTTCTCATCATTAGTGATTGTCATCTTCTTCACACTTTATACTTCGGCGGGAGTTGTTGCTGGCGGTAAGTTATTTGAGGCCTCGTTCGGTCTCGATTACCAGATAGGCCTGTTTATAACCTCCGGAGTGGTAGTGGCTTATACAATGTTTGGTGGATTTCTCGCGGTGAGCCTTACTGACTTTGTTCAGGGCTGCATAATGTTTGTGGCCCTTATTCTTGTGCCGCTTGTTACCTGGCAGGAGCTGGGTAACTTAGAAGCGGCGAATCAGTCTTTGCTTGTGCTTGAGCCTGATTATCTCTCCTGGTTCGCAGGAGTCACGGGGCTCGGGCTCATTAGTAGTCTGTCCTGGGGTTTGGGTTACTTTGGTCAGCCGCATATTATTGTGCGATTTATGGCGATTAGATCCTTGGCAGACATGAAGACAGCGCGCCGAATAGGCATGAGCTGGATGATCACTGCGGTTATCGGCGCGGTGATGACCGGGTTAATGGGGTACATGTATGTTAGTCAAACTGCCACCGTGCTGGATGACCCAGAAACTGTGTTCATCTTGTTATCACAGGTTTTGTTTAACCCTTACATCTCGGGATTTTTACTTGCGGCCATCCTTGCGGCAATCATGAGTACTATCTCATCACAATTGTTGGTTTCTTCTAGCTCTCTCACCGAAGATCTCTATAAGGTGTTTTTGCGTAAACAAGCAACGCAGTTTGAACTGGTTACAGTTGGGCGGCTCTCTGTTCTTGGCGTTGCAATTGTTGCCACAGTGCTTGCGTTGGACAGCAGTAGTTCGATTTTGAGCCTGGTCAGCAACGCTTGGGCTGGATTTGGTTCGGCCTTTGGTCCGGTCATTTTGCTAAGCCTGTACTGGGCGGGTCTGACTCGCAACGGGGCATTGGCTTCGATGTTATCCGGGGCAGTCACCGTGCTGATCTGGATCTACGGGCCGTTTACGATCGCAGGTGAACCATTGTCGGTGGTAATCTATGAAATCATCCCGGGTTTTGTTGTGGCGACAGCAGCGGCTGTAATCGTCTCAATATTTGATACTGCGCCCAGCACTGAAATTAACGAAAGACACCAGCACATCTCTTCCCTGATGGCGGGTAGCAAAAACTAGGCCCCACGTCACGATGGACAATGCAATGTCCGGGCATTGCATTGTCATCCAGTAATTCATTTTTCTGCGTACAGGGGTTGTTAATGCAACCCCTTGCGGCCCTTCATTCAACGAACTCAATTCAATGGATACTATGTATTTATCAGATCTCGACTCATTAAGAGAAAGCATTCAGCTCTATTTTTCCGCAGATGAACAATGGACTCTAGAACAGTTAAATTCACCTAGCGTGTTATCCCCGCAGCAACGCCAGAAGATCGTCGAGCGTGCAGTAAAACTTATTGACTATATTCGTCATTCAGGAAAGCCAGGAATGATGGATCAGTTTCTTGGTGAATACGGTCTTTCTACCAACGAAGGAATAGCACTGATGTGTCTCGCGGAGTCGATGCTGCGTGTTCCTGATTCTGGCACTATCGATATCTTGATTAACGATAAAATCACCCCATTCGATTGGGCTGAGCATCTCGGGAAATCTGAGTTTGGTATCATCAATGCTGCCACTTTGGGTTTGTTGCTCACCGGCAAGGTCTTAGACGAGGACAACAGTTCGAGCATTACCGGACTTTTAAACAGAACCGTGAAGCGGGTCGGAGAGCCTGTTGTGCGTATGGCAGTGCGCCAAGCAATGAAGGAGATGGGAAACCAGTTTGTGCTTGGCCAAACAATTCAAGAGGCGATGAAACGGGCCAAGCCTGAGATTGATAAGGGCTATCTTTATTCCTTTGATATGCTTGGCGAGGCGGCTCTGACCGAGGCAGGCGCTGATGCCTATTTTGACTCTTACGCCGAGGCAATAAGGGAGATCAGTACACCGGAACCTCAAACGTCGGTGATCGGTCGTCCTGGAATTTCGGTAAAGCTGTCGGCGATTCATCCGCGGTTTGAATTTTCCCAAGCCGAGCGGCTAGAGAAGCAGCTAGTGCCGAGGCTAAAATCACTGTGCCGGCTAGCCAAGAAAGGCGGCATTCCTTTAACCGTAGATGCAGAAGAAGCCAGTCGGCTTGAACCGCTGCTGGATGTATTTGAGAGCGCACTTCGTGACCCGTCACTGGCTGGCTGGGATGGTTTTGGTATTGTGATACAGGCATATGGTAAGCGTGCAGTTCCTGTCATTGATTGGCTGAACAGTCTGACCACCGAGTTAGACCGCAAAGTCACAGTCAGGCTAGTCAAAGGGGCTTATTGGGACTCCGAGATAAAAACGTCGCAGGTAGTAGGGGCCGAGAATTACTCTGTGTATACCTCTAGAGCGGCAACAGATATTTCCTTTGTGAGCTGCGCAAAGAGGTTGTTTGAGTACAGCGATAGAATTTATCCGCAATTTGCTACTCACAATGCGCAGACCGCCGCGACCATACTAGAACTTGCCAAAGGTCGTCGCTTTGAATTTCAGCGGCTCCACGGTATGGGAGAGAGCCTGCACAATCATCTATTAGAAGACACTGGTGCTGCATGTAGGATATATGCTCCGGTGGGTCCGCATGAAGATTTGTTGGCTTATTTGGTGCGCAGGCTCTTAGAAAACGGAGCTAATTCCTCCTTTGTCAATCAGATCAACGACAAGAAACTTCCTAGTTTGGCACTCGCTGTCGACCCTTTCGAGATGCTGGAATCCAATGATGTAAACCGCCCCAGCAATCTGCCGCTGCCGCCCCAAATCTATGGAGTTTCCCGACTGGCATCACAGGGATGGGATACCAGCAATCCCATAGATATTTCTCGCATCAATCAAAGTCGCCGCATGTTTGAGGACAAGGTTTGGCAGGCTAGGTCGCTGCTATGTAACCCCGTCGGATCAGATTCTGATTCTGGCAGTCCTGAATTGATTATCAATCCAGCGAACCATGACGACACGGTAGGTGAAGTTGTTTCGGCGAGTCGAGATGAGTTGGAGTCAGCGCTGGATTCGGCAAAGCCATGGCTTTCCAGTTCGGCCGTTGAGCGCTCGGCAACTTTAAGATCCGCAGCCGAACATCTTGAAAGCAGCTCAGGCGAGTTATTTGCGATGCTTTGCAGAGAGTCGGGTAAAACCATCTCAGACGCAGTTGCCGAACTGCGTGAAGCTGTAGACTTTTTACGCTACTACGCAAACCAATGCGAAGGTTATGAGGGCGCGCCTCCCCGAGGCATCATCTGCTGCATCTCCCCTTGGAATTTTCCCCTGGCAATTTTTGTGGGACAAGTTGCAGCCGCCCTTGCCGCGGGCAATGCCGTTATTGCCAAACCCTCTGAACTGACGCCTCTGATTGCTTTCCGGGCAACCGAGTTGTTGCATGAGGCGGGCGTTCCGATGGCAAGCTTGCAATTGGTTCTAGGAACGGGGCAGGAGATAGGTCAGCACATTGTAGGAGACAGCAGAATTGCCGGTGTCTGCTTTACTGGCTCTACGCAAACAGCGCGAGGTATCCATCAAGCGATGGCAACAAATTTGGCGCCGGAGGCTCTACTAATTGCGGAGACTGGTGGCCTGAATGCGGGGATAATTGATTCTACGGCCCTACCTGAGCAAGCGGTTCGGGACACCGTGGCATCGGCATTTCAATCGGCTGGCCAACGTTGTTCGGCGCTACGAATTTTGTATGTTCAAGAGGACATTGCTGACGATTTACTTGAAGTACTGTTTGGCGCAATGGATGAGCTTAATTTGAGCGACCCCAGGCTCTTGTCAACAGACTTGGGTCCTGTAATTTCGGGTTCAGCGAAGCAAAAAATCGATGAATATGTCTCTGCAGCTAAAGCCAAGGGTAAACTGCTCAAGCAAATGCGCGCGCCCAAAGGTGGCAGCTTCGTCGGTCCTGCCGTGATTGAAGTGGATGGTATCAAGGCATTAGGAGAAGAAATTTTTGGGCCGGTTTTGCATGTTGTGCGTTTTCATTCAGATGACTTTGAGAGCATTATCGATGACATAAACGACAGTGGCTATGGCTTGACGTTTGGCTTACATACTCGAATTAGTCAGCGTGCAGATGCCATCCCCTATCAGCTGAAGGTTGGCAACATCTACGTTAATCGCAATCAGATTGGTGCGGTTGTGGAAACACAACCTTTTGGCGGCGAAGGTATGTCGGGAACCGGCCCGAAGGCCGGTGGCCCTCACTATGTGCGCCGCTTCTATCTCCCGGCTCGGCGTTTGCACGCTTGTCCTGATGGAGCTAACGCTGTTTCGATTGATCAACTGCAGACAGAATTAGCCCGCGCCAATGAACAGTCCTTGGAACTGCTCCACTCAATAGAAATGCCGGGGCCGACGGGTGAGTCCAATACGCTTAACGTGTGGCCACGGGGTGTTGTTCTGTGTCTAGGCCCCACTGCAGAAGAGGCTCATGTTCAGGCCGGCATGGCTCGCAGTTTTGGCTGCCCTGTTGTTGTTTGTGCTCCAGGGGCTACTGGCTACTGCTGTATCGATGGACAGCTTGAAGCCGATCAGTTGGCAGATATTGAAGGCTTTGAGGTGGTTGCATTTTGTGGACCCGAAGCTGAGGCGCGGGAAATAAGGCAAGTTCTTGCAAGCCGATCAGGTCGCATAATACCCCTGAGCGTCTCTGATGATATGCATCACCTTTGTATTCAGGAGAGGCACACCTGCGTGAATACAACAGCGTCAGGCGGCAACACTACTTTGCTTTCTTCAATGCAAAACTAATCTATAGATTAGCAGTCAAAGCATCCGGAGCTAATACTCGTGCTGTGCGTGGAGCTCAACACAGCACGAGAACTAATAAATAATAGAAAAGCCTGACTGTGAGCAGTGAATTTTTTAAATCTGAGCTGTTCACAATTATGCAGAACCTGCTGTAAACGTATTCGCAGCTCGCCTTTTACTATGCGGTAGTTTAATTTTTGTTGTTTAATTTTCTGAAGATAGAAATAGAACAACGCACCGCGATTGCCCGGATTTTCCCAAAGCGGATCAGCTTGCTAGGAAATCTTGGAACCACATTTTTAATAAACTTTGCTAGACGCCTTACGCTTAATGCTATTTTGAAAAGCAGAATTAATCTAGGGGGTCACAGTGTCTGTATTTTACTTCGCTCCAGATCATAATAAACAACAAAGCTGTGTCGAAAATTATTGTTTCCAGTAAATGAGAGAGAAGTGTTTGTGCTAGTTTATGCTGCTGTTTGTAGTGGCATGGTTTAGAGGGATGGTTTAGAGGCAT
>JBLHVT010000098.1:0-11368 GCA_047628735.1 Glaciecola sp. | reverse complement strand
GTTTGCAATCTCGGAGTTCTCGTCACTCAGTAGCGGCTGGAAGCGGTAGCAGGTTTCGCTGATGCAAGGGCCAAACACACCAAGCGAATACTCGTCCCATACGTAGACAATGCCTTCTGAGCCATCTTTTTGCGACGAGATGGCTTAACCTCTTGTACGATTTTGAGTGCTGTTGGAAATAAGTCTCTTTCATCATCCTTCCCTAACTGAAGTTCAGCTTTACTAAACGGCGGACAAGGGACTCCACCAGCTACGAGATCAACTTTACCGCGATATCTATCTAAACTCGATTTAGCAAATTTCTTAAGATCGACTTCTAATACTTCACCCCAATCTAGGTTCAAGTTGGAATTATTAAGTTTTAGGGTTTCGCAGGCATGCATATCTAGCTCGATAAGAACCTCATGCTTAAATCCCGCATTGTGAAGACCTAGCGCTTGCCCGCCGGCACCGGCACATAATTCAATTGTTTTCATTTTGGATAAACAAACAGTTTTCGGTAAATGATATTGAGTTTTCTCAATCGCTGTAAAGTCAGTGAAGGTATTAATTAAGGTGTCATATTACAGCCCAATCAGAAATATCCCAAACTGAAAAACGCCGCTCAAAGATATTCAAAATAACTGCCTACATCACGCCTACACAGCAAGAACTAAAAATATTCTCTTTAGGTAATAACTTTGTAACTTGTTGATTTATATGGTGCCCGGGGCCGGAATTGAACCGGCACGATCTTTCAATCGAGGGGTTTTAAGTCCCTATTTTAGGAACCAACATCCCAACTTTCTTTCTATAAGCCAAGTAGGCAGAAGACTGGTCGCCAGATACCATGCCGGCCTCTTCTTCTTTGGCAGACAATAGATAGACCCCTACCAGTACCAGAGATGACAGCCATAACGCTATTGAGTTTAAAAGTAATGAACTCGTAAACCAGACGATCAAATAAGACAAATAAAACGGGTGCCGAACCAATCCGAAGGCACCGGTTGTAATTATTTTTCCTTTGCTGCCGCTCGATGCAAAATCTAGCTGCCCTGCCGAGCGAATTGCCCACCAGAACAAACAAAGAGAACCGCTGTAAGAAACGCCTGCAACTGCCGTCTCAATAAGAGTAAATGCGCTGGCTGACCAAAGTAGCCAATAGGTAAAAATGAGCTGGACAAAAACAGCGGGGTCGTTGAAGTAACTCACCATTTTAGACTTGGCGTTGTTAATTTTGAAAAATCGAAATCGAGCCCAAATAAGACTTAACACGATCGCGGTGTAAACCGACGCAAGCAGGATGTGGTTGATGCTCATAGTAGATGGTTTTTCATAGTCCAGTTGAGCATAAACATAATAACTTCATTATGTTCTCTATAACAGTTAAAGATCGTACCGGAGTATTGTGTACTCCACAATCACGACTCCTGAAATAGACTAATTAAATGAGATAAGCAGGACTGCGGCCACTGATTATTTCCCTGCGTATCTATTTCTCGCGCTAGCTTACTCAACTCAAACGCAAATAACTGAATTTAATAGAATAACCAGCTACGAAATAGAAGTACTATTTTGTGTTAAAACCAATATAAATCAGACGCTTAAAGAAATTATTCGGCCTAATAATGGCCTATTATCGCATTCAACTCAAGGCTGGATTTAACAGCAATTGTGCATTATTCTGCCCTTCCCAAGCCGTTTGTATCTGGCGAGTGCTATCATGGGCAATAAAACGAAGCCTTGGGGTGCAACATCCCCCGCATTGGCACCTAACTAGAAAACCAGCTAAATCTGCGCCCCATGGCCAGTGAGGCGATCCATATTCCAAGTTATATCAAGGGTATAAGCGCAGTCATGACAAGATCTTCAATAAAAAAAACCACGAAAAATACAAAAGCAAGCACCCCTAAAAAGCAATATGTGTATGCCTTCGGCAAAAAGACTGATGGCAACACCACCATGCGAGAGCTTTTAGGTGGCAAAGGTGCAAATTTAGCCGAAATGGCTTCAATTGGCCTACCGGTTCCGCCGGGCTTCACCGTTAGCACGGAGGTTTGTGGCTACTACTATGACAACGACCAGAGCTACCCTGCGTCCTTAGTGGGCACTGTTAAATCGGCAGTCGTCGACATTGAGAATCAGCTCGGTAAGCAGTTTGGCGGACACAGTAATCCCCTTCTGGTTTCAGTCCGCTCGGGCGCTCGAGATTCCATGCCTGGGATGATGGATACCATTCTTAACCTAGGCCTCAACGACAAAACGGTTGATGGTCTTGCAGAAATCTCCAAGAATCCGCGCTTTGCTTGGGACTGTTACCGCCGGTTCATTCAGATGTATGGCGATGTGGTGATGGGTGTTCAAGCAAAGAATGACTCAGAGGAAGACCCGTTTCATGAGGTCTTAGAGAAATTAAAATCCAGCCTTCGCATCGAACTTGATGCTGACTTGAGTACAGAAAACTTAAAAGAGCTGGTAAAGCGGTATAAGGCATTAATCGCAAAGAGAACAAAAAGTGCATTCCCGCAAGATGTCATGGAACAACTTTGGGGAGCGGTAGGTGCAGTATTTGGCTCATGGAAAAACGATCGCGCTATTCTCTATCGTCAGCAATATGGAATACCTGCCGAGTGGGGAACAGCGGTAAACATTCAGGCTATGGTATTTGGTAACGCCGGCAATGACAGCGCCACCGGCGTTGCTTTTACCCGCGACCCAGCAACTGGCGAGAAGGTATTTTACGGAGAATACTTGATCAACGCGCAGGGCGAAGACGTTGTAGCAGGTGTACGAACACCTAATGCCATTGCCAATCTCGAAAAGGAAATGCCCAAAAGCTTTAAAGACCTCGAAAAAGTACGCAGCCGACTCGAGAAACACTTTAAAGACATGCAAGATTTCGAATTTACCATCGAAACCGGTCGCCTCTTTATACTGCAAACTAGAAATGGCAAGCGCACGGGCTTAGCCGCGGTGCGAATTGCTGTAGAAATGCAAAAAGAGCGGTTAATGAGCCAGGAAACTGCATTGCTGAAAATTCCTGCCGAATCTATCGACTCTCTATTGGTGCCCGTATTTGATCCAAAATCTCTAAAAGCAGCACACAAAATCGGCCAAGGGCTTCCTGCTGGACCAGGCGGAGCAACCGGGCGCATAGCTTTTACTGCGGCCAAGGCTGAAATTGAAACCCGCCGAGGCAATAAAGTGGTGCTATGCCGAACTGAAACCTCGCCTGACGATTTAAAAGGCATGCTCCATTCCCAAGGCATCCTAACCTCGCGCGGTGGTGTATCTTCACACGCCGCTTTGGTTGCCCGGCAACTAGGAAAAGTTTGCGTGTGCGGCGCCGGTGACGTTGTCATTAATTATGAAAAAGGCACGTTAACCGCAGACAAAACCGTACTCAAAGAAGGCGATTACATCTCTATCGACGGCAGCACTGGCTTGATTTACGCTGGTATGATTGAAAGCACTGACTCCGAGGTAAAGCGTGTTCTGGAAGGCGGCATGAAGCCTGCTAATAGCTATACCTATGAGCTCTTTCAGATCGTCATGAAGTGGGCAGATAAGCACCGTACTTTGAAGATCCGCACCAATGCGGATACCCCAGCCATGGCTGCACAAGCGGTGGCTTTTGGAGCAGAAGGGGTTGGCCTTTGCAGAACCGAACACATGTTCTTCGACGGCGACCGAATTGACTATATGCGGCAAATGATTTTAGCCGTCGATGAAGTGCAAAGACGGGCAGCGCTGCGCAAATTACTGCCTTTTCAAAAGAAAGACTTTGTTGGCTTGTTTAAAGCGATGAACGGGCGCCCCGTAACGATACGTTTATTGGATCCGCCATTACATGAATTTCTACCTCAAGATGATGCGGTTCGGCGTCAGCTCGCCGAAAAGCTTGGTGTACCGTTCGATTACGTTATTGATCGTATTAAGGCGCTTCATGAAGAAAATCCGATGCTTGGCTGTCGCGGCTGCCGTCTCGGCATTCTCTATCCCGAAATAACTGAGATGCAAACTAGGGCTATTTTCGAAGCCGCCGCGCAGGTGCTAAAAGGTAAAAAAGGCATCAAGGTAAAACCAGAGATCATGATTCCTTTGGTTGGTTTCCGTGAAGAGCTAGCAGACCAACTGAAAACAGTTCACCGGGTTGCTAAAGAAGTTATGGCTAATCGTAAAGTGCGCATTGAGTATTTGGTTGGCACCATGATCGAAGTGCCCCGTGCCGCTATTACTGCAGACGAAATAGCACAAGAAGCAGACTTCTTTAGCTTTGGAACCAATGACCTGACTCAAATGACATTGGGGCTTAGTCGTGACGATATGGGCTTGTTCTACGACGAGTACCAGAGCAAAGAAATTTACAATAAAAACCCGTTTGCAAGTCTTGACCAAACAGGCGTTGGCAAACTAATCGACCTTGCCGTTGATAAGGGCCGTCGCACTAAGCCTAATTTAAAACTTGGCATCTGTGGCGAACACGCGGGTGATCCTTCATCCATCGATTTTTGCCACCGTGCCGGCCTCGACTACGTAAGCTGCTCGCCTCCAAGAGTCCCAATTGCAAGATTGGCAGCGGCGCAGGCTAAATTAAGAAACAGCAAAACCTAGCGATAAATGGCTAGCTAACCGGCTCGGTGAGCGGTGGCATTGGACAATCAATTGTCGCTGCCACGGCTCTGAGCAGCTCAACTTCAATAGGCGCTATTTTGCCATCGGCAGTGATTATTGCTGCACAGGCTTTAAGAAGAGCAGGCTTTTTAAGCGGCTTAAGTTCTGCCAGCTCAAGCAACGCGTCGTTGAGCAATTCAAACCCTATTGAGCTTTTCGGAATTAACTCAACTTTTAGCCCCAAAAGCTCCTGGCCGGCTTTAAAAGCTTGGCTTGGGCTTAGCTTTTCTAGTTCATTAGAGTAGCTAATTATCGACAGCAATACCGACATAGGCTTAAGAACGTCTTTCAACTCAGCTCTACCGCCCATTGATGGTTTAGTCTCTTCAAATACGGCATCAAGGCTATGAAAAACTGTCTTTTGAAGCGCCCACTCAAAAAGACTCACCTTGTTGTCTAGGGTGATCAGCTTTTCGAAATTTGATTTGAATAATTGATACTGACCCTTTGAAAGCTGCCGCAAGCTAGAAATGGCTATGCTAGAGATAGGTAGCCGCTCGACAGAGTCGACAGGTTTAGTTTTTTCAATAAGCCTAACTAGCTCCTGATAAACGCCAACATCGGCATACTCTTCTATCAATTTAAGCTGAGCCTGCCGTGACTCATGTTGAGGATGCAGCACAAGAAAATACAGTACTGCTCTGGCGCCCGAGGGCTCTCTTGCCGCGTCTAACAGTGGGGCCTGCGCTTCTTGAATTAGCTTTGCGGCAACAGCAAGATGCTGTTCATCAGGATTGCCTATCTGACTGACCATTCTTTCAGCCACTGCCATGCCCCCCATGGTCGTCAATACCGCCGTCATTTTCTCTTGCGGGGTCAGCGGGGTTCGTGGTTCTGGCTTGTGTGTTTCATTTTGCTTGCCGCTGGCAACATCATCAGCAGATTTTTTCAGCAATCCAAAACTGCCGTCCCAATTTGGCAAAATCGCCCCAATCCTCTTTTCTAGCGGTGGGTGAGTCGCATACATACTGCTCAGATAGCTCGGCGCACCCTCTTCAAATAAGGTATGGTTAATTTCAGAGCTTGCTGGGTGTGCGAGGTAAGAGCGGCCACTATGCTGCGCGATCTGCATAAGGGCGCCGGCAATTCCTTCAGGGTTACGGGTAAACTGCACAGCAGACGCATCCGCAAGATACTCGCGCTGCCGGCTAACAGCGGCCTTAATTAAATTTCCAAAAAACACGCCTATGTAACCGACAGCAATCAGGCCTAAGCCAATTGCCAATTGAACGCCCTGCCCTTTCGATCGAGAATTACGCAAAGACCCTCGGCTGTATAGCAAACCCCTGCCGACTATTCCTAGAATCAGAATCCCGTGTAGCACTCCAATCAGCCGAATATTAATTCGCATATCACCATGCAAAATATGGCTGAATTCGTGAGCGATCACGCCTTGTAGCTGTGCTCGACTCAGTGTCTGAACTGCTCCGGCCGAAATACCGACAACCGCATCAGCTGGCGCATAACCCGCCGCAAAAGCGTTAATACCTTCTTCATCCAGCAAGTAGACAGGCGGCACTGGCACACCTGAGGCAATCGCCATTTCTTCCACTACATTGAGAACTTGCTGCTCTTTAAGGTTTGCGCCTGCGCCAAGCAACAATTTACCATCAAGCATTTCAGCAATTCGAGAGCCGCCCCCAGACAGTGATTTTATTTTGTAAAGACTGCCAAAAAAAACGACGACTGTAACCGCCGCACCAACGATTAGAAATTGACTCCAGTCGAAGCGCATTTGCTGTGTTCCGGCCATGCTTGTCATTTGCGTGCTAGCAAAGCCAAAAACAAACATAATCAGAAAATTGGTCACCACAACTAATGACAAGATCGCCAATCCGAAAAGCAGATACAGCTTCCAAGTACTGCGCTTCGCTAATTCCTGCGACTCAAAAAAATCCATTCTGGAGCCCCTTATTCAAATTCACAAACATCTATTCTAAAATGTGTCATATTAAAAAGAGACTTTTGGCGCTTCTTGAATGGCTGCGCTGTCTTCAAATTCCAAAAGACTAGCGTCCGTGCTGTGGCCGAAAACACCCGCAAACGCCACCGGAGGAAAAGACTGCCTATAGGTGTTGTATGCCATAACCTGATCATTGAAAGCCTGCCGAGAGAACGCGACTTTATTTTCAGTGGCGGTTAGCTCTTCGGTTAGCTGCATCATATTCTGGCTTGCTTTCAAGTCTGGGTAGGCTTCCATTACCACATTAAATCGACTCATCGCGCCAGCTAATGCTCCTTCTTGACCGGCCAGATCTTTGATCGCGCCAGCATTGCCGGGGTCTGCTGCCGCCGCCGCCAAACCATTTGCCGCCGCGTTTCTGGCAGCAATAACAGCTTCCAGCGTTTCACTCTCGTGAGCCATGTAGGCTTTTGCTGTCTCCACCAGATTGGGAATCAAATCATAGCGGCGCTTAAGCTGCACCTCTATCTGCGCGAACGCATTTTGATATCGATTTTTAAGACTAACCAGACGGTTATAAATCCCAACTCCATAGAAAAACAGAGCCGCGATTACTACCAGTATTACAATTGTAGTTATTTCCATAACGCACACCTTGGGCATTTCGGCCGTTATATCCAAATTACCCCTAGAATAACAAATCTAGTCAGTTCCCTACTACAAGGGATTTTGTTTTTAGAGACTACTACACAACTTTCATCACTTCATCACAGCTCAATCACAACACAAAGTCACAACCCAAAGCTCAAGCAGCAGAGCCTATTAATGCCCTCATTAGGCTTTAAGTGTTAGCTAAGAATCTGCTAAGCTGCAAGCAAGTTACTATTTGACTAATCGCTCAATCAAATAAAAGAATAATATTATGAGCCCTACTGTCCTAGCAGCACTTTCACTTTTACCCATAATTTCTGTCGCCTTCTTTTTAGTCCTGCTGCGCTGGCCCGCCAGCCGAGCTATGCCAATTGCTTATTTAACAGCCTCCGGTTTAGCTTTGCTCGTGTGGGGAGTACCAACAGTCAAGGTATTAGCTGCGAGCGTCAACGGACTCATAGTCGCTGGCACTTTGATTTACATTATATTCGGCGCGATTTTGCTACTCAATACACTGCAACAAAGTGGCGCTATCCAGTCTATTCGACAAGGGTTTTCCGACATCACCCCAGACCGGCGCATTCAGGTCATTATTATTGCATGGCTTTTTGGATCGTTTATCGAAGGCTCTGCAGGGTTTGGCACCCCTGCCGCTGTTGCCGTACCCTTAATGGTTGGCCTAGGATTTCCTGCTATGGCGGCTGTTGTGGCAGGCATGATCATTCAAAGTACACCGGTGTCCTTCGGCGCCATGGGCACGCCGATTCTGGTGGGGGTTAGCACGGGCCTTTCCGCCGACCCAGAAATGGCAAGCTATGCGGCTCAGCTTGGCTACACCGAATGGGATGATTTCTTAGCCTTTATCGCAACCAAGGTAGCGTTGATTCACGCTATCGCGGGCACCTTTATTCCTTTGCTCGTTGCATCGACCATGACTCGATTTTTCGGCAAGGCGCGCTCTTTTGCAGACGGCTTTAAGATCTGGAAATTCGCCCTATTCGCCTCCTTTGCCATGACAATTCCCTATTATTTAGTCGCCACCTACCTTGGACCAGAGTTTCCTTCATTGTTCGGCGGTATGGCCGGCCTTGCCATTGTCGTAAGCTCGGCTAAAGCGGGCTTTCTGATGCCAAAAGAAGAAGACTGCTGGGACTTTGATGACCGAGCTAACTGGGATCCGCAGTGGTCAAGCAGCTTACAACCCACTGCACGGCCCAAAACCCAGTTAGCCCCTAACATGAGTCTTTTACGAGCTTGGTCACCTTATGTGTTTGTAGCCGGACTGCTGGTTCTAACTAGGCTGCGATCCCTTAATCTGGAAAATTTTCTACGCGACTCCAACCCTTTTATCACATGGTCTTGGCCGCAAATTTTTGGAAGTGATATCTCGGCATCGTTTCAGCCCCTGTGGTCACCTGGCACTATCTTCATCCTAGTGTCTTTAATCACCCTAGCCTTGCACGGACTTAAAATGAGTGATTATAAAGTCGCTGTTAAGGACTCTGTAAGAACATTAATCCCCGCGTCGGCGGCCCTTGTCTTTACAGTTCCAATGGTACAAGTGTTCATTAATTCAAGCGGTGGCAGCGCTGGGTATGAGCAAATGCCTATTGCACTGGCCGAGGGAGTTGCCAGTCTCACCGGCTCCGCTTGGCCCTTTTTCTCGACGTTTATTGGTGGCTTAGGTGCTTTCGTTGCGGGCAGCAACACGGTAAGCAACATGATGTTCTCGCTATTTCAATTTGGTGTAGGCGAAAGGATACTCGTAGACCCTACTTGGATAGTGGCATTGCAGGCCGTTGGTGGCGCTTCGGGTAATATTATTTGTGTTCACAACGTTGTCGCTGCATCTGCAGTTGCAGGGCTAGTCGGCAAAGAAGGCGCGATAATAAGAAAGACTTTGCTGCCGTTTACTTACTATGCTCTTTTCACCGGGGCTATAGGCTATGGCATTGTTAATAGAGACGCAGGTCTGGTGAATATTGGGTTTGTGATTGCGGCAGCCATTGTTGCCCTATTCACATATTTCATCTTTAAGTTCAACCGTGCGCTTCCAGCGTCGGTCAGTGATCCAGGGCAAATAAAGAGCGCACTTTAATTGCACCCGATTTTGAGTTCGATGTAGACTTAAGCCAATGAACTTACCTACTCCTGTCCAAGCAACCAATCTCAATGCGCCCAGAACTCTCATTGTCGCCACCGCTGGCCACGTAGATCATGGAAAAACCGCACTGGTTAAACACCTCACCGGCACTAACACCGATACCCTTGCTGAAGAAAAATCTCGTGGCCTAACGATCAATTTGGGCTATGCGTATCATCATTACCCAAGCCCTGAAAATGAAAACCTCACCAATACCATCGGCTTCGTTGATGTGCCAGGTCACACTGATTTTATAAACAACATGCTGGCCGGGGTTGGCGGCGTTGATGCGGCCATGTTGGTGGTGGCGGCTGATGACGGAATCATGCCTCAGACTCGCGAGCATCTGGCGGTTCTCGACTTACTTGGCATCACTACCGGGCTGATCGTATTAACAAAAATTGACCGCAGTGACGCGCCTAGAATTGAATCTGTATGCAGTGAAATTAGAGAGCTACTAAGTTCAACAAACCTTGCCGGTTCCCCTATATTTCCTGTCTCCAACACAGTCCCTACAGGGATAGAATTGCTCCGCACTCATTTGGAGGGCCTGCCAGAGCAGCTCAATAGAAATACAGACGATACCCAGCACCGGCGAGCCCGCTATTTGATAGATCGCAGTTTTAACGTTAAAGGCTTCGGCACGGTAGTCACAGGATCGATCCGGACAGGGCGGCTATGTGATGGTGATAACCTTCTTTACACCCAAACGGATCAGCTCGCCCGGTTAAAATCACTTCGCCTGGACACTACCAAGGTGGAATCTGCCATTGCAGGACAGCGGGTCGCGGCAAACATAAGCCTAGATCATACTGATGTTGAAAGGGGGCAATGGCTGATTGACCCCGCACTAAATCATAAATGCACCCGAATTGATGTCAAGCTGACTCTTCTTGATGGGATCAAGCCCTTCAAAAGCAGCACGCTCTATCATTTGCATATTGGTGCGTCTCATCAGGTCGTGAATATCCATCTGTTGGATGCTAATGCTGGCCTCTATCAACTCAAACTCAAAACTTCCATCGTTTGCAACTTTGGCGACCGCTTTGTCATTCGCGATCCCGCCTCAAGCATTACGCTTGGCGGGGGCAAGGTTATTGACACCTTCGTTCCACGCCGCCAACGTGGCAGTGAGACCAGAATTAGTTTTCTAACGTCTGCAGATCAAGATGATGAGGCAGCTCTGATCACCTTGCTATCTAATCAGCCTCAGGGGGTGAGTTTCGATGAGTTCACCGTGTGCCGAAATATCAATGAGCAATGGGCCTCGGAATTACGGACCTTGGCTACAGCTTCCAGCAAGACGCTAAATATTGAGGGTCAAACGCAGCCAGTTTTATTAAGCAAGGCTTTCTACCAGAGCTATGTAAAGCGCTTAAGCGACGCGGTCGCCAGCTTTCACCTCACCAGCCCAAGCCAGCAGGGCATAAGCGAAACTGCCTTAAGCCGAGCCAGCGAATTGCCGGGGAGCTATCGGCTATTCGAAGGCTTATTAAAAAGCATGCTAGAGCAAGCTGTTCTCAAGCGAACGGGCACACTAATTCATGCCATAGGTCACAGCACGGCGCTGAGCCGTGAAGAAGAAGAATTTATTGCCAAGATTCGGCCAATTTTACTGAACAGCGGGCGCGTTCCGCCACGCACACGCGAATTGGTAGAGTTAACCGGCATTCCTTTGAAAGCCATTGAAATAATTCTCGATCAAACAACCAAAGCTGGCAGCCTTGTTCAAGTTACTGAGAATCGCCACTACCTGCCTGCCACCGTTCTCGAACTCGCTGAATTTACAGAAATGTTAATGGCCGAATCTGGCGATGAAACAGGGTTTTCAGTTATCGAATTTAGAGACAAATCAGAAATTGGACGCAACCTCTGCATAGAAATTTTAGAGTATTTCGACAGCGTCGGCTTTACTCGTCGCGATGGCAATAGTCGATTTGTAAGAACCGCAAAAGAAAACATCTTCGCTAAAAAATAAACTCTAAAACCACAACTTATAGCCACTAAAACAAACTGTG